>JAKQBU010000348.1 GCA_029573975.1 Planctomycetota bacterium | reverse complement strand
ATTACCTGGGGTTCGGTCATCTATAATGATATCCTGGCTCCCTTCCGCCGGCGCCGCCCCTGGTCCGAGAAGAAAGGTATCCTCATCAACCGCTTCATTATCGCCCTCATCGGCCTGTTCCTGCTCTTCTGGGGGCTGTGGTACAAGCTGGAGGGCAACCTCTGGGAATATCTCCAGACCACCGGGACCATCTACCTCTCCAGCATGTCCATCCTCCTGATTGCCTGCTGCTACTGGAAGCGGGCCAACAACTGGGGTGCCATCGCCGCCATCGTCATGGGCGCCGGCCTGCCGATTCTGGCCCTTTCTCTGAACCTGTTCGTCGAAGTGGAATTTTTCGATGCCGCCGGTGTCCGGCAAACCAAAGGCTGGACCTCGTACCATATCGGCGATGCCTGGGTCAACATCGGCACCTATGCCATCGTCGCCATCTCCATGATTGCCGGTTCGCTGCTGAAACCACTTTTCCGTCCCAATCCCAACCCTACCCTGTAAAACGTGAGGCCCAAAATATGCTAAGCACAATGGATATGAAAATCGTTTTGGAACACTGGCTCTGGTCCGGGGTAATCCTGGCCGTCTTGATCTGGTACTCCACCATCACCATCTATGTCGCCATCCGCGGCGCCTCCGACATCAAGCACATGTTCGCCCGCCTCAACGACCTCTCCGCCGCCGAAACTCTCCCCGACCGCAAAAATTCGCCTCCGGCTGAAAGGTAATATTCAATAGACAGGACAGGACTTCCTGTTCACCTTCCCTGATACGGTCAGGATTCCTCCTCCGTAGTATTTGCAATAAAGTAGGTACAATCAGGACCTGGGGCCGTAAAATGGAATAGATTTTTCTCTAAAAATTTTATCTTCACAGGTTCCTGATCGAGCCGCTTCACAAGCTGGTGCATCCGCTTCGCCCATTCCGGACACGCAAACTCCCATTCCGATAGATCCATCGGACGGTCCTTTTCGGTCCGGGGGTCAAAGAATCCGTAGCTGGCCAGCGTCAATCCGTGCGCGTTGCATACCATCACACTATCCGGATTGGAACAACGGACCACAAGTTTGCCTTCCAGCGAAAGCTCCTGTGCCCCCCATGCCGCCCAGCCGCCGCTGCGCGTTATTATCGCAAAACCGTTCGGCCGCAGACCCTTGACCAGGATCTTTCCCAGCGGGGCATCGAAGGCAACCTCTATCGTTTTCCCGGCCTGGACGTTTCCAATTACCACCGCACTTGGCCAGATACTCACGCGCCAGCCGGCCGGATCGATCCAGTGCCTCTGCATCCGTTCCGCGGCTATACAGCTCAAGACTCGATTGACTTCGAAAATCTGCTGCATCACCGGTGTGTATGTCTCCGGCCATTCGACCCGCGCATCGCCGCCCAGCGTAGCACCGTAGAGCCTCGCGACCACTCCGACACTGTCATTGTAGGGATTGATATTCCCCTCAATCCCCACCGCGTTGACAAAGGTGTCTCCATAAACCAGTTCGTTCAAAGGTGCCCAGGTTAAACTCTGGCCGTCGCCGGAACCGCCGTAAACAGGGGCATAATCAAAATACGGGATCATGGGCTCCTGGCCGTCCTCCGTTCCAAAGATCATTTCCGGGGCGGTATCCCGCAACGCCGCAAACAGCCGCAGCAAATCCTGGTAGTGGGCGTCTTTCATAAAATAGGGGTAATTGGCGGCAGAATTAAAATCCGAGACAGGCGCCATCGCCCCGATTACGTCCCAAAACACCCCCGTTGTTCCCCACTGCCTCAGTTGCCGCAAAATTTCCAGATTGCTGGGTATGGCAAACCGGGGACTGGCCATGCTCAGCCGGTTACCGCTCCAATAAGCCGTAAAGATGTTCCCATCCGGATCGCAGGCCATCTGGCGGGCATCATAGAGAGCCATCTCCGCATCGCACTGTACGGGATTGTTGTGCAGAACCACAATCCGCCCGTCTTTGCGATTTTCATCCAGATACCACTGAAACTTCGCATCCCCTCCCAGCTTCTCACTGACCGGCAGAACAAACGGATACGCCGAGTCAAACCGGCCCCACCAGCCGTCATGGCGGTACACGGGCTTCACATCGTACATCTTCTCCAGATGGCGGGCCAGTTCCAGAATACGCTCATAACTTTGCCCTACGGATACCATCTGTTCTTTCTGCTCGAGCGGTATAAACGCATTGTCAGCAACGGTCAGGGCGCCGATCCCGACGACTTTTACAATTCCTTCTTTCGTCATCTGTTTTAACGCAGGACGGATCTTCATCTTCTCCTGACAACTGGTCAGCCACGCCTGCTCGCGCCCCCACTGCCCATACGCAGTACAAAGATCGTTAATCCCATCCGGAGTTCCCAGCGGACGGATCACATAGTCAAAGGGAATCGCGTACCGTTCCTGCGGTTCGATATAAACCGCGTCCGACCACGACAGCGTCAAACCATTCCGGGGCCAGTGATTGGCAAACTTGAGATAGCCCGTCACATCCTCCGGATAGCTCAATAACCCGTTGGCTCCGTCATAATATCCCATCCATTGCATCCACAGATGCCCGGGTGAGGGCCGCTCATAGTGCGGAACACTGTCCGACCGCAGCAGTTGGCCGCTGCGATAGGGATACGCCAGCCACTTGTCCGGCCCGGTGGGCAGATTCCCAATCGTGGCAAAATAGACACGTATATTCCGAACCTTTTCCGAGACATTATCAATCACATATCGGCTGCGCAGCCGATCGGACTCCGCGGTATTAATACGATAATTCACTCGAATACGCAAACCGGTCCCCTCATGCCAATGAACCGTTTCCACCTCCGCTCCCATCGGATCTTCCCACCCCTGGATCGATACCAGCTCACACGTCGATACATCGACCGGCTCTTCGACCGCGACACTCCAGAAGGTATGCGCCGGCAGCCGCAGCGACCAGACAGACTGCCCGCCCTGCATACGATCCAGAGCTGTAACATCTCCCCGCACGTCGATCTCCACCCGCATTTGGTCTGCCTGAAGAATAAAATGCCGGTTTGGATCCGTTTCCAGCCTTACCGCCGCTTGGCTGGAGGATACGAAACTAAAAAATATTCCCGACAGCAGTAGCAGCGTATGAACAAAAGGCATAGATTAATAATCCCCAAAGGCGACTTCCACCTTTACGGGAAATTTTATCAGACTCGCGGCGATATTTTTACCCTCAATCAAAAACACGCCTTTACTCAGGGTGAATTTCGCGGAAGTAATCCCGCCTTTGGCCCCTTTATAGACATAATGATCCCCCTCGCTTTTGATCGTGAAATGGCTGGCATCGATTTTTAGAACCTGCTCAAAATCTCCGAACCGCACCTTGACATCCAGCCCGGAGATACTTTCCGTATCAAATGTCCCTTTGAGGGAAAAATTCAGTTGCCCGTTATTGTTTATCAGCATAGTCATTTTATTTACGGTGACGATATCCTGGATTTCATACGCCCCCATATCGACGGTATTACCGACCTTCCGCGGATTCCCGTCCAGATCCGTATCGTATTCCGCCGCCGCCAGGCTAAAACCGCTGTCACGGCAGGGAGAAGCATATAAAATATGATAATCGCCGTTATATTTATCCACAAATTGCGGATCGCTATTGATATTGCCGTCTCCCCAGTTGACGGTGGAATTGGGATCTTTATAAATTCCCGCTGATCCCCCCTGCACATTGGAATACAGAACCGTAATTTCCGCCGCCACTCCGATGGTAGTAAAAAGCTCACCAGCCTCATCCCCATACCCCACCCCGATTTGCGATCCGCCGTACAAAGCCAGATTGTCCCGAATAATACTGTTGATAAGAATCGGATGGCTGGTATAAGTGATTTCCTCTTCCTCCTCATAGGCCGTTACACTTTGCGCCAGTACGCCGCCGCCGTAATTTGCCATATTCCCGGCGATCGTACAGTTCACAATGCGGGGTTGTGCCCCGCCCGTGCAGAAGATACCTCCGCCCAGTTCCGCCGCGTTTCTTGCAACCAGACAGTTCACGATAACCAGAGTCCCATCCGCCTCACACCAGATCCCGCTGGTAGTGTTATCCGTAATGATACAATTCGCCACGGTGCAATCCG
>JAKQBU010000155.1 GCA_029573975.1 Planctomycetota bacterium | reverse complement strand
TCGAACAGCGGCAGGGGCGTTTTCTAATCTGCGGGGTGAAAAGCAAGGTAATCAATACGCCGGAGGACCGGTATATCAACGTGATATTCAAGGTGGCGCGGCTGGACACGTTTTTCGAGATCTGTGAGGGGATTCCCGAAGCGCTGCGGCGGCTGGAGAGTCCGTGCCCTGTGATCTGAGGGGTTTTGAACGAATCGAGGGCGACAGAGGGGGGGCGGTGCGAGGAGAAATGGGGGTTGCTATTGCCTGGGCTTTGGGGTAAACTGGTCTTATCGAAGTACGTGTAAACACATGTACGTACTTTTCTAGTTATTCAACCATTTGTCCATCAGCCTGTTTCAAAAATGACCATTCGGTCAGGTTGCGTCGTTCGAACGAGATAGAATCGGTAGTATTGGGAAAGGATGGTCTTATGGAAAGATCAGGAAAGAAGTTCAGCATGGTCTGGCGGGTAGCGGGATTAAATCAGAAGCTGGGGGAGGGGGAACATCGGATCGACAGTACCCATCTGCACAACGCCAAAAAGTTCGCCCGGGATAAGGGGTATCGTTGTCAGGGTAAGGTGGAAGGGAAAGGGATGAAGTATGATCATTGCTCGATCCACGGCCTGTGCATGTTTATTAACGAGGATACCAAAACGGTGATGGTGGAGGGATATAGTCAGTCGGTGCTGTCGGGGGTGGGCGATGAGTTTGGTTTCCCGCTGTATTGACGCCAGCGTCAAAAGCTCTTGTACCCTTTGTTATTGGGGAGCCAAAGCCGTTTTTGGATGTCTATATCGGCTTTTGGCGGTTCCGTCTGTATTGCAGCGAAAAAGGGGAGTTTGAACCGAAGGCAGCGGGCAGAAGGCGTTTCGGTCTGGCAGGTCCGGAGAGCGAAGTTATTATTTGTGGAGGAAAGAGGGGAATTTTCTATGAAAACTGGGTATAATCCGATAATAAGTAGCAATGTTTAACCCGCGTATTTCACAGCCTTTGGATTTTCAGCTGAAAACAGACTGTTGAGATTGGCGAAGCGAAAGATATCCCATAAGACAAACTGAATAATGGAGTTAGGATTAAAAGTGTCAAAATCCCGTGAAATAGGCGGGTTAAAGAAAGGAATCGAAGTAGTATCATGATGATGCCCAGTATGAGGGGAGGCAAGGTTTTATTTATCGGTTTATTAGCAAGTGGATTATTGTTGTTGGGGGTGGGCGGCTGTAACGTTCCCGGCAGCAGCCAACCGACGGCGGCCCAGACGGGCAGCGGGTATGAGTACCCGATCCCTCCGCTCAAAAGCCAGGCAGGCCGGAGTTATTCCACTCCTGCCCCGGTCCCTGTTCCAGTTCCTTCGAATATCCGGGGGGAGCCGGTCTTGAATGCCACGGTGGTGATCGATGCCGGTCATGGAGGTAAGGATCCGGGCGCTCCGGCCAATGGGGTATCCCGACTTCCGGAAAAGGAGATTGTGCTGGATATAGGGCTGAAGGTGATGAGCGAACTGGAGCAGGAGGGGGTCAATGTGATAGCGACGCGGCGGGACAACCGGTTTATTGAGCTGGAAGAGCGGGCGGCGATAGCCGAGCGGCTACGGGCGGACCTGTTTGTATCGATTCATGCCGATGCCTCGAAAAATAGCGATACTTCGGGGGCAACGGTGTATATATGTCGGCAGGCGTCGGATGCCAGCCGCAGAGCAGCGCATTGTATCCGGGATGCTTTTGAGCGGAATGGTTTTGAAGTAAGGGGGATTCAGCACGGGGATTTTAAGGTATTGATAGAACATAGCCGCCCGGCGGTACTGGTAGAATGCGGGTATCTGACGAATTATAGCGATGCCCAGCGTCTGAATTCACCTTACTATCGTACGAAGGTGGCGGAGGTGTTGGCTGAGGGGATTTTGAAGTATTTCAACCGGTAAAAAGCGATGCGTAAACTATATATAGGGTTTTTTCTTTTGTTATACGCATCCGGTTGTGGGCGGTTAAAGCCTGTGTTGCTGATTGATGATACGGTGGCGGTGCCGGAGCGGATGGCGGTGGTATTTTTTGTGGATGGGATGAACCGGCAGGTGTATCGGGAGATGCTGGGGCGGGGGGAGCTGCCGGGGATTGCGAAGTATCTGGTGGAGCGGGGGTGCAGCGTGGAGTATGGAGTGACGGCGGTTCCGTCGATTACGTATGCCATCAGTACCAGCTTGGCGACGGGGCAGGTGCCGGGCCATCATGGAGTGCTGGGGAACAAGTTTTTTGACCGGAAGCGGTTGTTTTATGCGGATTACAATACGATTAAGACGTACCGGGATGTGGATGAGGATTACCGGTGCCCGACGATGTATGAGATACTGGATGACAAGTTCAGCGTGACGATCCAGACGCCGGTGCGGCGGGGAGTGTATCGCAAGATTGACAACTGGGCATCGTCGGGGATCCGGTGGTATTTCAATCAGATTGAGGAGATCGATTGTCTGACGGCGGAGCGGTTTTATTTGATCGGGGAGATGGCGCGGGAGGCCAGGCGGTGGCCGGATTTGATTTTTGCGTATTTTCCGGCGACGGATGAGATGGGGCACCGGTATGGGCCGGAATCAGCGGAATACCGGCGGTCGCTGCGGAATGTGGATGAGCAGATCGGGCGGATCGGGGCGGCGCTGGAGGCCAATGGGCTGCTGGAGCGAACGTACCTGGCGCTGGTGTCGGATCACGGGATGGCGCAATGCCAAAAAGAGAACTATATTAATATCGCGGAACTGATAGAGGGGGAATTTGGGCTGCGGGTGGCCAGCCAGGGGCCGGGCCGGATTGAGAATTATGGGGAGCGGGCGGCGTATTTCCGGGGGTATGACACGGTGCTGGTGAACGGGGGGTTCCGGCGGGCGATGGTGTATCTGCGGAACGGGGCGGACTGGTCGGCGGCGGGGGGACCGGAAAAGGCCGGGCCGATTGCGCGGTTTTTGGCGGGTCAGGAGGCGGTGTGTCTGACGGCGTATCCGGACGGTGAGGGCGTGGTGTGGGTGGAAAACCGGCTGGGGAGGGGACGGATTGAACGGCGGAGGGCGGCGGGGGAGAGCTTAAATACCAGGCAATATCGCTATGAGGTTATTGACGGGGAGGATCCGCTGGGTTATGATATTTCGTTGCGCGCAATGGGCCAGCCGGAGGGTGGTTTTCGGAGCGGGGCGGAGTGGCTGGCGGGGACGGTGGAGAGCGAGTATCCGGATTTGCCGGTGCAGATCGCGGAGGTGTTTGATTCGCACCGGGCGGGGGATTTGCTGGTGTTTGCCCGGGAGGGGTGGGATTTTGACCGGAGCAATGTGGGTGGGCACGGGAGTGCGGGTGCGGCGGATATGCTGGTGCCGATGGTGTTTTCGGGTCCGGGGATCGAGCCGGGCGGTATGATACCGGCGGCGCGGACGGTGGATGTGGCGCCGACGGTGATCGAGATGCTGGATAGCCGCAAACTGGGCGAGTACCGGTTTGACGGACGAAGTTTGTTAGAAGAGATGATGGAAAGAAAGTAAACAACATTAGTGAGAAAGCAGAACGGTTTATGCTGAAACGGACGAACAATTGCGGTGAGTTGCGGGCGAAGGACGAAGGCAGAGAAGTGGTGTTGGCGGGGTGGGTGCAGTCGTACCGGGATCATGGCGGGGTGGTGTTCATTGATTTGCGGGACCGCAATGGTCTGACCCAGTTGGTATTCAATCCGGAGAATAACCCGAAGATGCATGAGCAGGCGCGTTCGCTGCGGACGGAGTGGGTGATCGGGGCGCGGGGCAAGGTTCGGCACCGGGCGGCGGGGATGGAAAATCCGAAGATGCCTACCGGGGATATCGAAATTTTGGTATCGGAGCTGGAGATATTTAATAAGGCGCTGACGCCGCCGTTTGAGATTGATTCGACGGAGAAGATCGGGGAGGAGCTGCGGCTAAAGTACCGGTATATTGATTTGCGGCGGCCGCAGATGCAGCATATCATGCGGGTGCGGAACCGGGTGACCTCGCTGGTGCGGAAGTATCACCAGGAGAACGGTTTTTATGAGATTGAGACGCCGATCCTGGCCAAGAGCACGCCGGAAGGGGCGCGGGATTTTCTGGTGCCGTCGCGGCTGTCGGCCGGTTCGTTTTACGCGCTGCCGCAGTCGCCGCAGTTGTTCAAGCAGATTTTGATGGTGAGCGGGATGGACCGGTATTTCCAGATTGCCCGGTGTTTCCGGGACGAGGACGCGCGGGCGGACCGGCAGGTGGAATTTACGCAAATCGACGTGGAGATGAGTTTCATCGACATGTACGATATTATGGACCTGACGGAGAAATGTTTTGCGCTGGTTTTCAAGGAGATCCTGGGGGTGGAGATTCCGCTGCCGCTGCAGCGGATGGGTTATCAGCAGGCGGTGGATGAGTATGGAATCGACCGGCCGGACACACGGTTTGAGATGCGTCTGAAGAATATTACCGATATCGCCGCCCAGTGCCAGTTTGGTGTGTTTTTGAACGCGATCAAAAGTAAGGGGATTGTGAAAGGGCTGTGCGCGCCGGGCGGCGGGGAGAAATATTCGCGGAGCGATATTGAGAAGGGATTCACGGATTTTGTGGGTCAGTACGGGGCACGGGGTCTGGCGTGGATGAAGGTGGTGGCGGATGAGAAGGGGACGGGCCTGGAGCTGATGAGCAGCATTGCGAAGTTTTTCACGCCGGAGCAGCGGCAGGCGATCCTCAGCCGGTTCGGGGCGAAGCGGAACGATTTGATACTGCTGGTGGCAGCGGATGAGGGGACGGTGAATAAGGCCTTGGCGCCGCTGCGGTGTCGGCTGGGGGCGGAGCTGGGGCTGGCGCGGGACGATCAATATAATTTCCTGTGGGTGATTGATTTCCCGCTGATGGAGTTCAATAAGGACGAGAACCGGTGGGACAGCCTGCATCATCCGTTTACCGCACCGCTGCCGGAGGATATACCGCTGCTGGATCAGGATCCGCACCAGGTGCGGTCGCAGGCGTATGATATTGTGCTGAACGGCAACGAGGTGGCCGGCGGGAGCGTTCGTATTCACCAGCCGGAGCTGCAGGCGAAAATTTTCGATCTGCTGGGCATCAGGCGGGAGCAGGCGGAGGAGCGGTTCGGGTTCTTCCTAAAGGCGCTGCAATACGGGACGCCTCCGCACGGCGGGATTGCCTGGGGGCTGGACCGGCTGATCATGCTGCTGACGGGCACGGATAATATCCGGGATGTAATCGCGTTTCCGAAGACGCAGAAGGGGCAGTGCCTGCTGTGTGAGGCGCCGGCGGGTGTGGATGCCAAGCAGTTGGAGGATGTCTATCTGGAGATTCGGCGGAAGGGGCCGGAACAAAAGTGAGGCATGGCCCATCCGGGTGCACCGGCTTCATAGTAAAAATCAAAATGCAAGAAAAAAAGGCGGTATTGCCTACAGCGATGGCTTTTTTCATTTTGCAACGCAGGCACGATGTTTTTCAGGACAACGAAAAGAATGCGTAAAATGGAGAATTTTTACTACCAAATTTCCCATAGACTGTGAAAGCAGAACAATCATATCTGCTTGTGTAATAGAGATTTATGAATTTATTATAAAATTTTTTCTTCATCGGGGTGGGTGGACGATTTTAGAACTGCGGCGGGAACTGGAATCTGCTGTTTAAACTCGTTATTTGCTTGAAAAATAAATTAGTTACGTTTTCTGTAATGATCCTATCCTTGAATCTCGGTGGTGGTGGGATCGCGTAGGGTGCAAAAACTTGAATTCTGTAAGCTCTTTGAAAATAAATAGTTATAAGGCAGCCGGGCGAAAATCATTGCCGGTTTCATCTCGTTTTGGTAGTATTTGCGAACTATGAAACAGAAATTATGGCTCACCCTCATCACCTGTCTGTCGTATTGCATTAACAAGGAGCTGTACAAGGCAATTGACTATCTAAGAACTCAGGTGGAAGTCTTGCTTGAGCAGCAGGAAAAGCAGAACAAACGGATTTTGTTAAACGATAATCAAAAAATAGGCATAGCAGCCAAAGCCAGGCAACTCAGCCGGAAAATGTTGGAGCAATGTACCGTTCTTTTTACGCCGGATACAGTGATGCGGTGGTATCACAAGCTTATCGGGGAGAAGTATGACGGGAGTAAACAGTGTGGCAAACCAGGCCGACCGCGAATCAGGCAGGACATTATCAAGCTGGTAATTCGATTTAAGAAAGAAAATCCCCGCTGGGGTTATCAGAAGATCACGGATCAGATCGTTTACCTGGGATATGAAATCAGTAAGTCTACGGTCAAAAATATTCTGATTGAAAACGGTCTTGATCCCGAACCTGATTTAACGGTGCGGTCCACCTGGCATGAATTTATTGCCAGCCATTGGGACGTTTTGGTCGCCAGTGATTTCTTTACCCTGGAACTACTCGTAGGCAGAAAGCTGATAAGATGCACCCTTTTCTTTGTCATGGAACTTTGCACCAGGAAAGTATTCTTTGCTCCGATCAAACTACAGCCGGATGGCGAATATATGAAGCAGACAGCAAGGATTTTAACTGACTGGGAAGAGGGATTTCTACAAGGCAAGAGATACCTGATCCACGACCGGGATCCGCTTTACACCCAGGAGTTTTGCGAGATAATAAAAAGTTGTGGAGTAAAACCGGTAAAACTTCCGCCCCGCAGTCCGGATTTGAATCCTTATGCGGAACGGTTTGTGAAAAGTATAAAACTTGAATGTTTAAATCATCTGATATTATCTTCGGTAGCGCAACTGGAGTATGTTTTGAAAAATTATTGTGAGTATTATCATCACGAGAGGATTCACCAAGCGTTGGGCAAAATTATTGAGCCACTTCATAAAACCAATGAAGATGCTGAAATTGTTTGCATCGAACGGCTTGGCGGCCTGCTCAAATCCTATCATAGATTAGCTGCATAAGGTGGCGCTGCTTCGGACACTTTAACGGAGACAGTATGCGATTTGCGTAAATCATGCGCCAAAGACAATCTATTTTAGAAATCATCAAACAAAGACAAGGAGCAATTCGTAAGTTTACGGCAATATTTCTAACAAAAATATGAATATCAATTTGTGAAGGAACAAAGGTTTAACCGCTGATGAATATTTGTACTGTACGCGGTCGAGATCCGATAGCGTAACCATTTAAGCGGTCGATTCAATAATACCGAGGTAATGTCAACCTCGGTTTGTAGTTCATTCCAGAAGGAATCAATAGGCACAATTCACCAAAATAAGCCGGCGATTATGCTCCGGGTCGTTGTTGTTCCGGTCCGGATGATGAGCCAGACTCTCCCGCCGCCAAGCACGCTTTAGTTCGTTTTTCTCGGCAGAGGCCGAAACTCCCATCGCCCACCAAGCGATTTGTCCGTATTTCAGTTGTCACTGCAATTCTGCCTGCCAGTTCCGCGTTTCCATCGCTACGCACCATCTTCTTCCGTCCGAACTGTTTCTAAAATCCTGTTTTGACGTAAGATGAGACTGCCAATCTCTGCGCCGATCTGCCGGGCAATCACGGGGCATTTGACCTTGAAAAGAAAGAAAATATTCGCAGGCACGTCGCTGAGCGTTTCAAAATTTCCCTGTCCTTTGGCGATGATAAGATCCGCCTGATTAAATTGCCTTTGAAAGGCCGGGCTGCAATCGGTCAGGATAGTACCCGGGGCATCGGAGCCATTATCGATCACCTCCACCAGATCATGGAGTCCGGCTGTCTTGGCATCTCTTTGTGTCGCGTCGTTGATAACTGGCGCGCCGCGAACCGCAAGCGTAACTCGTTCCCTGGGTAATTGCTCGATTAACAGGCGATCAAAAACAATTTCTCCCGCATTGTCCGCCAGATAGAGGATTTTTTCTGCTTCAGCAATGGCCTGGCGGAACGCATCGATATTTCCCCGTATGGGCTTCTGTATCGTTTGCTCCATACCCTTACGAACTTTTTCTTCCAACAAGCTGCCGTTCACGGCGAAATCAATGACATTGCTGGCAATGGCTAATCTGGCCGCCAATAAAAGCCGGTCGGGTTCCGCTTCCACCTTCTTTCTCAAATCCGGCAGCATCAGCAAAGCCAATTGATTGAATCGATCCTTGGCCGCCCGATAGGGATCCTCCGCGGCGGTGATCTGACGGAGATGGCGGTGAATCATCTGGCCCATCCAGGGAGGAGATTGGGACAAGTCCATTTCTGCTGCCATTCGCAATACCGCGCGAATAGCCTGCTCATGGACAGCCGGGTCATCGGTGATGAACCGAGCCGCCTCCAGGGCCTGTCGAATAAAACAGGGGATACAATCCAGGGAACTATGCACGACAGATTACACCCAATGCCCTTCGACATCCGCTGCCTGAGCAAGCTGGAGTTTTCCAGTCTTGAATTGATCGATCGCATCGGCCACCGTGCCAGAAGCTCCGTGGTAAATTTGAATGCCGCCGGCTTGCAGGGTGACAAAGGCCTTGGGGCCTACGTGACCAGTAATCACGGCCTGAACTCCCAATTCCACGACATTCCTGCCCGCCTGGATTCCCGCCCCCTGGGCAGCATTGAGATTCATTTGGTTATCCACCGCCGAAAAGGCCAGGGTTTCCGTATCCACCACAATAAAATATCTGGCCCTTCCGAAACGAGGGTCCATAGCGGCGTTCAGGTCCGTTCCTTGCGCAGTGACAGCAACTTTCATAGGTTCTCCTTTACTAGAAAGTAATCTTACAATATTTATATACTTAGCAAATGTGGTGCCAAAACAATTTTATTGTTCAATATCATCTTTATTGTTTGTAAGTTATTGATAATTAAAGCCTTAATTCTTTTTGAAAGGAAATAAGCGGAAGCGTCAATACAGAATGGACGACTGGCAATCTTGCATAATGCACGATTAATCTTTGGGCGAGCGGCCATCCGAATCGGGAATCTCGATCTCCAGCATTTTCATTTTACGGTAAAGGGTGCTGGGGTTGATGTTTAAATCCCGTGCGGTTTTCTTGCGATTGCCGTGGTGCCGCTGTAAGGTTTCGGTAATGAGATATTTTTCCATGGCTTGCAGCGACATGGGATGGGAGGCGGCGGGGGATTTTTTTCCCAGGGGGCTTAGTTCCGGCGGCAGATGATGCAGCTCGATTAAACCGCCCCGGCAAAGCACAAAGGCCTGTTCAATAATATTTTCGAGCTCCCGAATATTGCCTGGATACTCATAATTCATCAAACGGGCCATCACCTCATCGGCTACCCCGGCAATATCCTTACCCTGCAGATGATTGAATTTATGAATCAGATGGTTGACCAGAAGAGGAATATCCTCGCGGCGTTGCCGAAGAGTCGGCAAGGGCAATCGAATCACGCGAATTCGATAATACAGATCCTCTCGGAATCTTCCTTCGCGTACGAGTCTGCCCAGATCCTGATGGGTAGCGGCCAATACGCGGACATCCACTTTAACCGGTTCTACCGAACCCAGAGGTTCCACCACCCGCTCCTGAAGGACCCGCAAAAGCCGGATCTGCATAGCCGGTGAAATATCGCCAATTTCATCCAGAAAGATGGTTCCTTTATCTGCCAGAACAAAACGACCGGGTTTGTCACGGCGTGCATCCGTGAAGGCACCGGCTTTATGGCCAAACAACTCACTTTCCAGCAGGGTATCCGGAAGAGCCGCACAATTAACGGCCACAAACCGCTTGTTATGCCGCGGAGAAAGGTTATGAATCGCCCGGGCGAAAAGTTCCTTACCCGTTCCGCTGGCACCTTCGATCAATACAGTACTGGAACTTTCAGCAATCTGGGGTAACAAATCGAAGAGTCGCCGCATGGCAGGACTGCGGCCCACGATATCTTGAAAGGTATATCGGGCGTATAATTCTTTCTGCAGTTGCTCTACCTGGCTGAGGTCCTGGAAGGTTTCCACTCCCCCAATCACCTGGCCTTCCTCATCCTTAAGCAGGGCCGTCGAGATACGAATGGGAACTCGCTGACCATCATGGTTGATAATATAAGCTGTGGCATTGATCATGGGCCGGCCGCTGGACATGGTACGTTTCAAAGCGCAGGATTTTTCACAGATATTTGCCCGAAAAACTTCCGAACACAGCTTGCCCAGGGCTTCCTGGCGGGTGATACCCGTAATCCTTTCCGCCGCGTGATTGAAGCTGGTAATGTGCCACGACTGATCTACGGTGAAGACCCCCTCGTTAATGGAATCCAACATAACGCGATTATAATCGTTCATAAAGTGGGATCTCGTATCTCCGGTAAACCTTAATCGTGCATAATACAACTAAATTATATCGTAAAAATTGCATTATGCAATATATTTTTAATGCTGGAATATGAATATATGCCATATCTTGCTTTACAATAATTAGTTATAGTTTATATGGTTTTTTTAATTTTTTGGCATATTGCTTGCTACTTATTCTTTCATGAAGATAGCTGTACCAGAGTGGCAGGGCCGAATCTCACCGGTTCTCGATGTAGCGAGTAAAATTTTGCTGGTGGACATCGAAGATCACCGGGAATTGCAGCGCCAGCATGACACTTTGGTCCCGTCCGATCTATGGGCCCGAGCTGCGGCTATACGGCAGATGGGACCAGATGTTTTGATCTGCGGGGCGGTGTCCTGGCCATTGGAGGCAGCGATTCGGTCGGCTGGGATACAGGTCATCGGTAATATCTGTGGACCGGTGGATGAGGTTCTAGCCGCTTACCGCGAGGGCCGGCTGGATGATAATGTGTTTTTGATGCCCGGCTGCTGTGGGCAAAGGCGGCGTTTTCGCGGCGGTGGTCGCCGCGGCCGATCATGGAGCTAAAAGGAAATTTTTGACAGGAGATGGTACAATGCCTAGAGGTGATGGAACAGGACCAAGTGGTTATGGACCAGGTACAGGGCAGGGCAAAGGCTTGCGGCGTGGTCAAGGGAAAGGAAGAATGGGTGGACCTTTCGCCGCAGGATCAGGCGGAAATTGCATCTGCCCGAGTTGCGGGGCAGCGGTTCCTCATATTACCGGACAGCCCTGCAATCAAATGAGTTGCCCTAAATGTGGTACAAGAATGACCCGAGGATAATTTAAAAAATAGAATAAATATTTAAAGTAAGAACCATTTTTATTGAAAGGAGCATTAATATGCCAGGTGGAGATCGAACTGGCCCGGCAGGTCTGGGCCCTATGACAGGACGAGGTGCAGGATATTGTGCAGGGTATGCGGCAGCCGGTTTTGCCAATCCGATTATGGGCCGTGGATACGGTGGTTGGGGGCGCGGACGGGGTGGTGGCGGCTGGGGAAGACGCAACTGGTTTTATGCAACAGGACTTCCCGGTTGGCAGCGGGCAGTTTACGGCGGCGCGGTGCCGTATGGCGTTGGAGTACCTTACGGTGTACCTTATGGTCCGGCAGCCTCCCAGGAACAGGAACTGAACGCACTGAAGAATCAGGCGGAGTACTTTGAGGATGCGCTTGATGGAATCAAAAAACGCATTACCGAACTCGAGGCCAAATCCAAGGACCAGTAGCAAAAGGGAATAGCGGATTCTCGAAGGATTTTTCGATTCCGCATGTGTTGACAGTATTTGACCGGCGGCACAGGCCTCTGAAGTGGAGGTCTGTGCCGCGTTCCAGCCGGGAGGCAGACGCCTGGGTGGAATTTGAGAACCCGATAGAAACTCTTAGAAAAGACATCCAGATGGATGTCGGAATTATAGCAGTTAGGAATTGTAAATATGGCAAAACTTCCTCCGGCAGTGAAAGAGGCAATCTTGAAACAGGAATACTTCCCGGTGGCCACCTGTGATCGTCAGGGAACGCCCAATGTTGTCTATATTAAATATCTGAAAGTTGTTGACGATCAAACCGTTTTGATTGCGGACAATTATCTTCAAAAGACGCGTGATAATATTCTGAGCAATCCCCAGCTTAGTTTTGTGGTGCTGGATGAGGAAAAAGGATCGTATCAGATTAAAGGGGCCGCCAAACGGATGATCGATGGACCGCTGTATGGCGAAATTCAAAAATGGGTACCGGCCAAATATCCCCGCGAGGCGGCGGTTGTTGTTACGGTCGAACAGGTTTATAACGGAGCGAAGCAAATCGTATGATGCAGCGGATGATGCTCAAATCCAAGATCCATCGAGCCACCTTAACCGGCGGCAATCTGAATTATGAAGGCAGTATCACCATTGATGAAGAATTGATGGAGAAAGCGGATCTGCTAGCGGGGGAGCAGGTTCACGTATTGAATATTCATACCGGCGACCGGTTTGTTACGTATGTCATCCCCGGCGCCCGCGGGTCAGGAGATGTGCTGCTCAATGGAGCGGCAGCCCGGCTGGGTCAAAAGGGCGATAAAGTCATTATTCTATCCTATGGTCTGATGCCGGCGGAAGAGGCGAAACATTATCAATCGCTGGTCGTTTATGTGGACGAAAACAACCGGCTAAAAGAGCAAATACCATGAGCAGGAACATTCTATATTGGAGTTATTGATGCCAGAAGACTTTTTTGCACATGAAGTAGAAATTGCTTATCATCCGCAGGGTTTCCGGATAGATAAGACGGCTACCCCTTTATACCGTTATACCCGCTGGGACATTACCGCCGCGGGAGATTGGGAAAATCCGACACCGGTGTGCTTTGATTCGCTGCCGGCCCAGGGTTGGATAAAAGTGGATTGTTTCGATTGGAAGGAACCGACTAGCAGTAAGGAGTACGACCACGATGAAGATAGCGATTGCCAGCGGTAAAGGCGGCACCGGAAAAACTACCATTGCCACCAATTTGGCTTTTTGTCTGGCCCGTCAGGGACGGGATGTTCAGTTGCTGGATTGTGATGTGGAAGAGCCGAATTGTCATATTTTTGTCAAACCGGTAATTGATGTCAGCCAACCAGCCACGGTTCCCGTGCCAAAAGTGAATGAAGAGAAATGTATCGGCTGCGGGACCTGCGGAGAGGTTTGCCAGTATAGCGCGATCGTATGCATGAAAGGCAAGGTTCTGGTTTTTCCGGAACTCTGTCATGGGTGCGGCGGCTGTATGCGGTTTTGTCCGGAAAAGGCCATTACCGAAGAAGGGCGGGAAGTGGGAGTGGTGGAAACCGGCCGGGCGAAGGGATTCCGGTTTGGGCAAGGCAGGCTCCGGATCGGGGAAGCGATGGCGCCTCCTTTGATCAAAGCCGTCAAACAGGCGGCTGTACCAAATGAAGTGACAATTATCGACGCCCCGCCGGGAACTTCGTGCCCCGTTATTGAGGCGGTCAGGGATAGCGATTTTGTTATATTGGCCACCGAACCGACTCCATTTGGACTGAACGATTTGAAACTGGCCGTTGAGATGGTACGAGTGCTGGATATTTCCTTTGCCGTGGCGATCAACCGCTGCGATGTAGGGGATGATGGCGTGAAAAACTATTGTAAGGAGGAAGGGATTGAGATTATTTTAGAAATTCCGCATGATCGACGGATCGCGGAGGCGTATTCCCGGGGAGACCTGATTACGGAAAGCCTCGACGATTATACCGCCATTTTTACCAACCTGGGAGAACGATTAGTGAATGGACAAGCTCTTTCTCATCCTGCTTCGCTCCGGAAGGAGAACCGACTATGAAAGAACTGGTAGTGATTAGCGGCAAAGGCGGAACAGGAAAGACCAGTATTGTCGCTTCGTTCGCCGCTCTGGCCGAGAAAAAAGTGCTGGCGGACTGTGATGTGGATGCGGCCGATCTGCACCTGGTGCTGGAACCGCAAGTGGAATACACCGAGGATTTCAGCGGCGGGCAGCGGGCAGAGATCCTGCCGGACCGGTGTAATGGCTGCGGACTTTGCCATGAGGTCTGCCGGTTCGACGCGGTAATCCGTGATACCGGTCTGGATCAGGGAGTCGATATAAAATATCATATCGATCCGATTGCCTGCGAGGGGTGCCGGGTGTGTGTCCGCGTTTGTCCGCGGGAAGCCATTGCCTTTCAACCGGCGATTAACGGTCAGTGGTATCGTTCGCGAACCCGCCACGGCCCTCTGGTCCACGCCAAACTGGGGATTGCTGAGGAAAACTCGGGAAAACTGGTTTCGCTGGTTCGCAACCAGGCTAAGAAAATAGCCGAACAAAACCATCTTGATTTGATTATCATTGACGGTTCTCCCGGAATCGGTTGTCCTGTGATTGCTTCAATTACCGGTGCGAATCTGGTCCTGGTGGTCACGGAACCGACCCAGAGCGGCAAACATGATCTGGAGAGGGTGACGGCTTTAACCGGGCATTTCGGAATCCGTACCATGGTATGTATCAACAAATGGGATCTGAACCCGGAGGTGGCTGCTGAGATTGAAACGGCGGCTCGTGCCCATTCGGCGGTCATGGCCGGAAAGGTCCGGTATGACAACGCGATTACCCAGGCCCAGATACAAAAATTATCCGTGGTGGAATACACACACAATGGAGTGGCTCAGGATGTGAAAGCAGTTTGGGCCGAGGTAGCCAGAGCTCTGTTATAAAATGTGAATACGTGGAAATAATAACCACAACTATTTGGAGATTTGTCAAATGAAAATTGCGATTCCCTTAGCGACGGGACGACTGTGTATGCATTTTGGTCATTGTGAAGAATTTGCCCTGGTGGACGTGGATGAGAAAACCAGGCAAGTTTCCAAAATGATTACCTTACGGCCGCCCGCCCATGAGCCGGGCGTGCTGCCGCGCTGGCTGCACGAACAGGGCGCCACGGTGATTCTCGCCGGGGGCATGGGGGAGCGAGCCCAGCAGCTCTTTGCCCAAAATGGCATTAAGGTAGTGGTCGGGGCCTCGGTACAAAGCCCCGAAGAACTGGTCCAGGCCTACCTTCAGGGTGTCTTGCAAACAGGAGAGAATATCTGTGATCACTGAGACAAGGGTTAACCGATTGAAACAAACCCGCCAGCATGTTCATCCTGGTTGTGTGGTATGTTCGGAGAAAAACAGGCAAGGACTGAAGCTCGACTTTCGTAGTTTCGCGGACGGCACCGTCTGGGCGGATTTCAACCTGGATAGAGTTTTCGAAGGATATCCGGATATGTTACACGGTGGAATTCTCTGCCTGATATTGGATGGGGCCATGACCAATTGTTTGTTTGCCCATGACTGCATTGCCGTGACCGCGGATTTTCGGGTGCGGTTTCGACATTCTGTCGTTATCAATCAACCGGCTGAGGTACGGGCCTGGATCAGCCGGTCTTCGTCTTGCCTCTATGAATTACAGGCGGAGATTTCTCAGAACAGCCAGGTAAAAACCACGGCAACGGGGAAATTTATGAAACAACCCCATCTGGAGAGAAAGCCCTAGACATGGCCAAAATGATACGCATTACTACTCTGGTGGAAAATACCAGCCATCAGCCCCCTTTGCTGGCGGAGCATGGTCTGGCGTTTTGGATTGAGGATGGCGTACATAAGATTCTGTTTGATACCGGCGCCAGCCAGATCGCCCAGGCCAATGCCGCATCGCTGGGTATTGATCTGTCGCAAACGGAAGCGGTGGTTCTCAGCCACGGGCATTATGACCATACGGGAGGCCTGATGAGGATCCTCGATATGGCTCCCGCCGCTGGGGTCTATTTACATCCGGAGGCCGTCAAACCGAAATTCAGTTGTCACGAGAATCGGCCCTGTCGTTCTATCGGCATGCCGGCGTTGACAACGTTGCTTTTGCAGGATCCTGCTACGAAGCACCCCATCCGGTGGAACACGGGGCCGCAGGAAATTTTTCCCGGTTTATGGATTACCGGGGCGATTCGACGGATCACGGATTATGAAGATGTCGGCGGACCGTTCTTTGAGGATGCCCTGCGAAAGGAACCGGATCCTTTACTGGATGATCAGGCCCTGTTTTTTGAATCGGATAAAGGGTTGGTAGTGATATTAGGCTGTGCCCATGCGGGCGTGGTTAATACGTTGCATTATATTCTGGACGTAACCGGCCCAAAACGGTTTTCCACCGTTTTGGGGGGGATGCATTTAGGATCCGCCAGCCCGGAACGAATCGCCCGAACTCTGGAAGAATTTCGAATCCATAATGTGGCCCATATCGGACCGGCTCACTGTACGGGCGAAAAGGCGACCGCCCAGCTTTGGAATGCCTTTCCCGACCGCTGTTTTTCCTGTTCGGTGGGTACGAAAATAGAATTTCATCGACACCATTCCGTCCGGATCGGACAGAAATAGGCATACCCCAAAGATGAATACACAACTAATGCAATTATTCGAAGAAAAAACCGCCGTGAAATGGACCGGTATTACCTTTCATAAGGACCGCCCCGCCGTATCCTATCCGCAACCGGAACAACCGGTTTCCTTTTGCCAGGCCGTAGCAAAGGGAAGGGAACATGGATGGACCCTGACACCTGCGTGTATTGGGTGTGAAGGTGCCAGAAGATGTTTTGGCTGGCGCAAGGGGAAAGACGAATCATTTGCTTCTAATTTAGCGGACAAGACCGGCCTTGTGGTTTCTACCGCCTATCAAATCGTTCAACAAGTACCTCAATTGCCTGAAGACATAACAGCGATTTCCGTGGGGGGTAACTTGAAACCGGACGGGCTGATTGCGTATGTGGAACCTATAGTAGTTATGCGTCTCATTCGACTCCTGCAGACAGTAAGCGGGAAAAACATCTCCGTGGATCTTTCCAGTATTATGGCGGTGTGCGGCAATGTGGCGATCAAAAGCTTTTTGATGGATTCCATCGCCCTTTCGTTTGGCTGCCCCGATTCGCGGGAACAGGGTGGTATCGGGACAAACCAGTTGGTAGTAGGTATTCCGTACCGACTAATGCAAGCTTTACTTGATCTACTCTGCGAAAGGAGTAAAAAATGAAACGAAATACGTGGAATTTTATCGTGGATGGCTTGCTCCTGGTCCTGTTTGGGGGTTTGTTGTGGACGGGGTTTCTGATTCATTTCATTTTGCCGCCGCGCCACGGACGTTTTCGCGGGACGGAACAATTGCTGGGGGGATGGGATCGGCATGATTATGGAGACGTGCATTTTTACCTGGCAATCGGGACCCTGGTATTAATCCTGGTCCATGTATGGCTGCACTGGTCGTGGGTCTGTGGAACACTCAGCAGTTTTGGGGGCCAGGCCCCGGTAAAGTATCGCCGACGGATCATGTACGGCGTACTCTTTCTCCTGATTCTGGCGGCAGGAATTGTGGGCAGTTTAGCCTGGGCAAATACCCAAATTGAAAACGTTACTCTCGAAAACAGCCACCAGGAACATGGAAAGTACGAAACTTCCATTTCTCAGATGGGTCAAATGTCGTTGCAGGAATTATCATTGCAAACCGGTATCCCCGTGCAGCAGTTTATCGAGCAACTAAAATTACCTGCCGCGGTAGATGTCCAGAAACGGTTGGGACGCCTGCGCAGACAGTATGGATTTGAGATGGAGGAGGTACGACAGATTGTAGAAGAGAATCAGGAGGCAGGTGAATAATCGTGCCAGAGACCCTGTTAAACCTGGAACGGAATGTACATCAAATATCCCTGCCTCATAGCAAAAAGGAGATCTAATTATGCCGACCTATGAATATAAATGCAATGCCTGCGGATATCAATTTGACCAGTTTCAAAGTATGCATGACAAGCCCCTAAAAACCTGTCCTCAATGCGGCGGCCAGGTAAAACGTCTCCTGGGGGTGGGCGGAGCTGTTATTTGTAAAGGATCGGCTGATCCTACCGCGGATTACAGCGGAATATCTCTTCCGGCTTGTGGTCGAGACCGCCCTTGTTGTGGCCGAGACATTCCCTGTGATAATAAACCCTGTAAGTAAGCAGTTTATTCTTAGTATCATGCGGCATCCAAAATATTATGGTAAAATCAGAAAAAATTACACGGGAACGGTGCGGTGCAAAATTACGGAAAGGATATAAATCTACTATGGCTTCCGATAGAATACATCATCATAGTGGGAAATCATCAGAAAGTCTTCTCAACAAAGATGTCATATTACTAGAGTTAAACATCCAAAACGGACAGACCATTCTCGACGCAGGATGCGGCAATGGCTATATGGCAAAAGAATTTGCCAAACTGCTAAATGGAACCGGAATGGTATATGCCCTCGACCCGGATGAACAGGCAATAGAAATTCTGCAAAAAGAAGTCCAGGGAAACAACATTAAGCCATTGGTGGCGGATATAACCCAAACAACCCCGATTGAGTCCTTTTCGGTTGATCTGCTATATATGGCCACGGTATTCCATGGACTGCCAAGGGAACGAATAGCCGACTTCCAAAAAGAAGTTAACCGTCTGCTGAAGCCCGATGCGATTATGGCGATTGTGGAAATCAAGAAAGAAAGTACCCCTTTTGGCCCTCCTTTGAAACTGCGATATTCTCCCGCCGAGCTAAGGCAAGTCATACCGTTTATTCCGAAAGGGACAATAGATGTCGGATCCTATTTTTATATGCAGGTTTTTAAAAACACCCAAGAGTGAAAAAACAGGAAAATCATGAATAATCAGATCCCTGACAACAAAAAACAGAACTACATATTCGGCCCGGTCCCTTCGAGACGGCTGGGGCGTTCGCTGGGTGTCGATCTGGTACCGTTCAAGACCTGTACGTATGATTGTATCTATTGCCAGTTGGGTTGTACGACCAACAAGACCCTGCAGCGTCAGGAATGGGTACCGCTGGACCAGGTACTCGAAGAGTTGCAAAGCCGCTTATCTAGCCGTCCGGATTACATTACCCTGTCCGGCTCGGGGGAGCCGACTTTGTATTCCCGAATCGGCGAGTTGATCGAAAAAATCAAGGACCTCACCCCCATTCCCGTGGCGGTATTGACAAACGGTTCTTTGCTTGGGCGGCCGGAAGTACGTTATGAACTGCAGCGAGCCGATCTGGTCATTCCCTCCCTGGATGCCGGCTGCGACACTTTTTTTCAGTATGTCAATCGCCCCCTTCCGGAAATT
>JAKQBU010000150.1 GCA_029573975.1 Planctomycetota bacterium | reverse complement strand
AGTTATCCAAGGAATGGCACCCAACAAAAAATGGAAAACTTACTCCTTTTGATGTTCATCCTGGATCAGCAAAAAGAGTATGGTGGAAATGCCCAAAAGGTAATGACCATGAGTGGAGAGCATTAGTTTATAGTAGAGACGGAGGTAGAGGCTGCCCAATTTGTTCGGGAAGACAGGTTGTTAAATCTAATTCCTTAGCAACACTAAATCCAGAACTGGCAAAAGAATGGCATCCAACAAAAAACGGAAAGCTTACTCCCCTTGATGTTACTCCTGGATCTGGAAAAAAAGTATGGTGGAAGTGCTATAAAGGTGAAGACCATGAATGGAAAGCAGTTATTAGTAATAGAAATAATGGCCTCTCCTGTCCCATATGTTCAAATCAAAAAGTAGTCACATCTAACTGTTTAGCTACCTTAAATCCAGACTTAGCCGAGGAATGGCACCCTACAAAAAATGGCATGCTTACACCCTGATATGGAACGACCGTTGTCAATCAATATTTTCTTACGTTTTTTCATTTTTGTTTTTTCGGACTTCTATGATGCAGGCTGCTTCGACGATGAATCAGTCTGATATGCGTGGATTAGTTCGTCTAAAACGAACCAGAGCCAACATGAATATTCTCCGTCACAAGCCTTGCTTTCTATAATCGCGAATTTGGGAATCCCCTATCGCATAGGGTGGATCGCAAATGGCTTTCTCGTGCCTGCATCATAGAGTTCCGATTTCCTATCCATCTTCAGGGCTATCCAGTCCTGATTCCAATTCACTCTGTTTGGGTTTCCAGGCGTTCCCCTCTGTCTTTGCCGTTCCGGGGTGGGCGGACCGGCCAATCGGTCGAGAATGGGCCGCCCTGCATGCTCGTCGGAGGCCGGATTGGCCGCACGCCGACCCGCCCGGAACGGGACTCCGACTGCCGGGTTGTGGCGTTCATCCCGCTGCCGACGCGTGGGCCGCATCGGTATGCAGCATCGCCCAGATAAATCCCGCCAATTCCCGCGCTACCGCAATGACTGCCTGACAGGGCAGTTTGCCCTTATGAACCAGCCGGCTGAATCGCTGGCTGAGACGATAGCCGGCTTTGTCCGCCAGAGCAATCGCCCAGGCCGGCTGACCGATACGTCGGCGCCGCAGATGCTTGCCAATCTTATACGGGTGGCGATAATGCCAGGCCGCCTCATTGAGCAGTCTGCGAACCCGCTTATTGCCCGTTTTACAGATTCCGCCTTTGTGTTGTTTTTCACCACTGGAACTCTCCGACGGCGTCAGCCCCAGATAGCTCATCAACTCCCGCGGGGTTGCAAAACGGCCAAAATCAAAAATCTCCGTCAGCAGGGATATTGCCGACAGGGTATCGATGCCATGATGACATCGCAGTATGCCCACGATCCGGCGATAGGGTGCGCTGTGGGCTAACCGGCCCACCTCTTGGTCCAACTGGTCCAGGCGGTGGCCGCAATAGGTCAGCTCTTCCAGATAATGCACATAGACCTCCTGCAGCAGGGATTGCTCCATCCGCAGACCGGATAACCATGTAATATGTTTCTGGGTCCATGCCCGACCCTCGGTGTAGATGTACCCCTGTCGTGTCAGAAACTTCGTCACCCGCTGCCGAATTCGGCCCAGATTGTCCATCGCCGTTTCCCGCTGGCGAGTCAATTCCCGGGCGGCCTCCTGCTCGACATTCGGCGGCTGCACCTCCGTCAGTAAGCCATTCTTAAACAACACCGCTAACTTTCGGGCGTCCCGGCGATCCGTTTTAATCCGTTCACCCGGCTTGCGGGGAACCAGCGACGGGGCAATGACCACGCATTTACACCCGTAACTCTCAATCCGCCGCTGCAGGGTAAAGCCACAAACCCCGGCCTCATAACAAAACCGGATGTCGCCGGGAGACTTCTTTTGAATCTGTTTGACCAGCTTACCAATGTCACGGGCTTGATTGAGAATCGTCATCTCCACAAGCGCCTCCTGGCCGGGATACAAAATAGCAATTTTATGGTCTTTTTTATGGGTGTCCATACCAACATACGTTATACTGTTCTTCACGACCGGGCCTTTCCTTTGTATGCGGCGCTGTGGCCGCAAGGTCATAATCCGCGATAAACGGTGGGTACACACCACCGGGTCATATAAGCTTTATCGGCTTAGTCTGACGTTACAATCGCAAAGACCGGTCGTTCCATATTTTCTA
>JAKQBU010000129.1 GCA_029573975.1 Planctomycetota bacterium | reverse complement strand
CATACACCGCCGCACCTTCTTCCATCCGCAGGAATTTCACACCCGCCGCCTGGCCCGCCCGCCGGCCGCCCGCCGTGACCAAATCGTCGTCTGTAGCCGGTACATAGACCGTCGCGGTCGTATTGGCTGGAATCGTCACTGCCAGCCGGAAATCCTTGCCGTCCACCCGCCAATCCGTCGCGATCCGGCCGTGGATGGAATCATAGCCGGCTTTCATATACGTCATGCCGCCGCCCGGCTGGGGCTGAATCCGCAGCCGCTGGAAGCCCGGTCCCTCCGTCTGAATCCCGGCCGCCGTGGCAAACATCCACTGCCCCACCGAACCAAACGAATAATGATTGAACGAGTTCATGCCCGGGTCCTGGAAGCCTTTGTCATCCGTCCAGCCGTCCCACCGCTCCCAGATAGTCGTCGCCCCGTTCTTGATGCTATAGCCCCAACTCGGGAACGTATCATTATTCAGCAGACGGTACGCCACATCCGTTCGCCCGACCTCCGAGAGCGTCGACAGCAAATACCCCAGACCCACAAAGCCGGTCGATAAATGCCAGTTCTTCTGCTCGAGTGCGGCAATCAGATGCTCGGCCGCCAGAGGTCGTTTGGCCGCCGGCAGCAGGTCAAAATGCAGGCCCAGCAGATAACAGGTTTGTGTGTCCCCCTTAATCTTGCCGTCTTCCGCCACATAGGCCTGATTAAACACCTTGCGGATATCCTGGAATAGCCGTTCGTACTTCGCCGCGTCTTCCGTTTTGCCGATGGCGGCCGCCATCCGGCTCAGCAGCCGCGTGCTGTAGGCAAAATAGGCTGTCGCCACCACATCCTTGGGCGTATCGGAAGCAATGGAAACCCAGTCGCCATACCCTTCCGCCGGCCGCAGAAGATTCTCACTGTGGCTTTTCAGATATTCGATCCAGCGGCACATCGGATCATAATGATCCTGAATCACCCGCGTATCCCCATATACCCAATAAACCGTCCAGGGGCAGATTACTCCCGCATCGCCCCAAGCCGCCACGCCCGCCCCCTTGTGCGTGGCATTCGGCGCCACATCGGGGTATGCCCCTTCCTCATTCTGGGCATCGTCCAGATCGACCAGCCACTTGGTAAAGAAGGACGCTACATCCATATTATAGGTCGCGGTCCGGATGAAAATCTGGGCATCCCCCGTCCAACCCAGCCGCTCATCCCGCTGGGGGCAATCGGTCGGCACTTCCAGATAATTCGACCGCTGGCCCCAGACGATATTCTTGAACAACTGGTTCACCATCGGGCTGGAACACTCAAACGTACTTACCGGCGGTGTCGCCGAATGCGCCACCACTCCCGTGATGGCATCCAGTCCCGGCTTGCCCGGATATCCCGTCACCTCCACATACCGGAATCCATGGAATGTGAAACGCGGCTGCCAGACTTCTTTCCCGCCGCCCTTTAAAATATACATATCTTGACAGCGGGCGCCCCGCAGATTCTCCGTATAGATCATGCCATCCGGCCGCAGCACCTCCGCAAAACGCAGCACCACCCGGTCGCCGGCTTTGCCCTTTACTTTTAGCCTGACCCACCCGGCAAAATTCTGCCCCAGATCAAAAACATATTTTCCCGGCGCCGGCTCTTTTACCTCCTTCGCCTTGACCTCCCCGGTAATCTGCACCGTCACTCCCGGATAACTTTGCAGCGGTGCCGTCACATCCTCTTTCACGACCGCCGCCGACCATTGGGAATCATCGTACCCCGCCCGGTCCCAGCCGGCCGGATCCAGCCGGGCATCATAACTTTCGCCCATCAGCAGGTCCGACTCCACCAGCGCACCATACCCGGCCTTCCAGCTTCCGTCCGTCGCCACCACTTCCCGGCTGCCGTCGGCATATTCCAGTTCCAACTGGGCCTTCAGCCAGGGCCTCTCCCCGTAAAAATTCTTCTTCCGCCCCCAGCCCACATGGCCGGCATACCAGCCGTCGCCCACGATAGCCCCGATCGCATTCGCTCCCTTTTCCACCAGGTCCGTTACCTCATAACAGCGGTAATACACCCGTTTGTTATAATCCGTCCAGCCGGGCACAAAATAATCCTCCCCCACTCGCCTGCCGTTTAGATGCAGTTCATAGCATCCCAGCGCCGATACATACACCATCGCCCGCTGCACCTTTTGGGCCGCCGTAAATTCCTTTCGCAAATACGGGCTGGGCGCCATCTGCAAATCGTTCTGATTCACCCAACCCCAGGGATCCTCACCCAGAGCCGCAATCTCCTGCGCCTGGCCCCAGCCGCTGTCATCGAATCCCGCCTGTTTCCAGCCCTCTACCGCCTGCCGGGACGACTTCCAGCCGGCATCTATGGTGCAAATCTCCGGTTCCCCCGTAGTAAATTCAATCATCACCCGCCCCAACAGGCCCGCCGTACTATTCTCTTTACCTTCATTGGTAACCTGCACCGCAATCACATTTTCCCCCGGCCCGATCAGGCCCGTCAATTCATAATTGGCCACCGGCATAACGCCCGCGATAGATCCAAACATATGCGTAATACCCGCAAATTTGCCATTCACGAACAACTCGTACCGGTCATCCGCCGACAGGCGAATCCGGGCCCGCTGAATGGTACGCCCCTGCGGTATCATTATTTTGCCGCGGAAATAACACGTCCCCGGCGCTGCCTTCCGGACTTCCTCCCCGCTCTGCCAGATCCACTTGCAGCCGGTCAAATCCACCGGTTCCACCGCCTGCTTCCACTGCACCCCGGCCTCGGCCGTGTTGCCGATCCAATTCGCCTGCCAGTCCCCCGCCGCCAGCAACCCCATCGTCCAGTACGCCGGCCGGCTCCAACCGGATACCCTGCCGTCCTGGTCCCACACCCGCACCTTCCACCAGCACGGATTACGAGAGGCCAATGCGTTGCCCCGATACTCCAGTTGCACCGTCTGGTCTGATTCCACCTTCCCGCTGTCCCACAAATCCCCCTGATTCTGTTCCAGCAATTCTTTACTGCCCGCCGCCAGAATTTGATACCCGCTTTGCTTCTGTCCCCGCTGAACCGATTCCAGCTCCCAGCTCAGCCGCGGCTGTTTCACATCGATCCCCAGCGGATTCACCCGGTATTCACACCGCAAATTGGTTACTTTCATGGCTTTCTCCATCGTACCCTCACAACCGAGAACCAGCAAAAACAACCCGGACCATAGGATCGACATGAACTTTCTCATAACAGATGCTCCTATGAGGTTAGAAAAGCAATGGTAGAGCGGGAAAAACAAATTTCCAGTTCTATTTCAGTACACTATTGTAATCATTCGTCCGGAATCGGCAAGCGCCTTATTCGCCGCGTTCCAGCGCAATCAAATCTTCATAGCTCTCGCGCCGCCGGATCACCCGGAAGCGGCCTCCTTCCACCATCACTTCCGCCGCCCGAGGCCGCGCGTTATACTGGCTGCTCATCGCAAATCCGTACGCCCCCGCCGTAAAGACCGCCAGCAGATCGCCCCGCTTTAACGGCGGCAGCATCCGGTCCTTCGCCAGAAAATCGCTGCTCTCGCAGATACCGCCCACCACATCCACCTTCCGCAATCCGCTCAGATCAACGGTATCGCTGCGATTCTCCAGCTCATATCCCTTCTGCGGCTGCGCCGGCCAGATAAAATGAAACGCCTCATACAGCGCCGGCCGGATCAGATCGCTCATCGCCGCATCCACAATCACAAAATTCTTCTCGCCCCCCTTCTTGTTATACAATACCCGCGTCACCAGGATTCCCGCATTCGCCGAGATGCTCCGCCCCGGCTCCAGGATCACCTGCAATCCCGTACCCCGCAGCAGCGGCACAATCGCCTCAGCATATTCCTCCGGCGCGGGCGCCTGACCCGTCGTATAATCCGCCCCAAATCCGCCCCCGATATCGATTACCCGGATATCATGCCCTGCCGCCCGTAGTTCCGCGATCAGCGCCAGCGTCTTTTGGATCGCTTCCACATACGGCGCAACCGTATTCACCGGCGAGCCGATATGAATATGAATCCCTTCCAGATGCACCTGCCCGTTCCGGCCGTATTGCTCAAACACCCCGCGGGCCCGTTCGCAATCCACCCCGAACTTCGTCTCCTTCTTGCCTGTGGATGTATGACGATGTGTCTTGGGATCCACATCCGGATTCACCCGCAGCGCCGCCCGCACCTGCTTCTTCTCCTGCCCCGCCAGCACAATCAGGTTCTCCAGCTCCGCCTCCGATTCAATATTGAAATACCCGATCCCCGCCGCCAGGGCCTGCCGGATTTCCGCGTCCGTCTTGCCCACCCCCGCATACACCACCTGCTCCGCCCGGCCGCCCGCCGCCAGCACCCGGTATAACTCCCCGCCGCTGACCACGTCAAATCCGCTGCCCAGCCCCGCAAACAGCCGCAGAATATGAAGATTCCCGCAGCCCTTCACCGAATAACAAAGCAGGGGATTCAGCTCCGCAAAGGCCCGTTCCAGCTTCTGATAATGCCCACGAAACGTCGCCGCACTATATACATACACCGGCGTGCCCGCCTCCGCGGCGATCCGCTCCACCGAAACTTCCTCGCAATATAATTCCTGTCCGCGATATCGAAAAAAATCCATCGGTTTCCCTATCTCTTAATATAGCCTACTTCCGGCAGCCGGCCTACCAGCGGCGATACATATTCATGGAACGCCTCGGTGATATTGTTCCCTTTTTCATGGATATACTCCGCAGCCAGACTCTTGGTCCGGGCGGCCACCGAGGCCAGCGTCGTCACGAACGTCTCCGTACGGTACCGGTCCCCTTTGCCGAACCGCTGCAGGCAGACACTGCCCGCCGTATTCGGCCCCGATGCATAATACACCGCCATCCGGCCGCAATACCGCGCCTCATAAGCATCCACCGGACTGATTAAGCCCGGAAAACTCCGCTGCAAATACCCAAATGTATCCGCCCGCATCCGGGTCGTCGGTATCCGCTGCTTCAGCGAGGCCGTCAAAAAGTCCGCCAGCGCCCCGCTGCCCGACAACTGCACATTACCGTGCGCGTCTGCCTCTACCTTTTCCTGGATCTTCTTCGCCCACGGCTCATGGTCCACATCCGAGATTCCTTCGCTGACCACCACCAGGCACCGGCCCAGACGGCTATAAACCTCTTCCACATCCGACGAAAACTGCTCCATACTCACCGGCCGCTCCGGCACATAAATCAGGTGCGGACCGTCATCCTCGCGCCGGCGGGCCAGCATCGCGGAGGCCGTCAGAAAGCCCGCATGGCGCCCCATGATAATATCAATCTTGATGCCCTTCAGCGCCCGGTTATCCAGATCGTCACCAATCACAGCATTGGCCACAAACGTCGCCGCCGTCCCGAAACCCGGGCAATGGTCCGTCACCAGCAGATCGTTATCGATCGTCTTGGGAATATGAAACACCTTCAGCTCATAATTCGCTGCCTGCGCCAGCGTATTCACAATATGCGCCGTGCTGGCCGAATCGTTCCCGCCGATATAGAAAAAATAACGGATATTGTTCTTTTTAAAGATTTCAAAAATCCGGTGGCAATATTCCTGGTTCGGCTTGTCCCGGGTCGATCCCAGCGCCGCCGACGGCGTATTGGCGATATCCTCCAGGTCGTGGCGGGAAATCTTCTTTAAATCCACGAAATCCTCATTCACGATCCCCCGCACCCCGTGGATCGCGCCATACAAATCCTGGATGCAATCCTGCTCGCACACCTCTTCGATCACACCCACCAGGGACTGATTGATTACACCGGTAGGACCGCCCGATTGGCCTACCACCGCGTTGCCTTTTAATTTACTGCTCATTAACCTCTACCATATTCGTTCTATAAATCCGGTATCCACTTGACCTTTTATATATTGTGGATGCGACAATATCTCTCGACACAAGGGAATCGTCGTTTTAATCGGGGAAATCAAAAATTCGTCCAGACTGCGCTTCATGCACGCAATCGCCTCCGCCCGTGTCTTGCGATGCACGATCACCTTGCCGATCATGGAATCGTAATACGGGGAGATCTTATACCCGCTGTACACATGGCTGTCCACCCGCACCCCGTTGCCTCCCGGCGCCACAAACTCCTCCACCTTGCCCGGACACGGGCAAAAACCGTTCCGCGGATCTTCCGCGTTGATCCGGCACTCGATGGCCTCCCCCGTATGATGGATATCCTTTTGCCGCAGCTTCATATGCTCCCCCGCCGCAATCCGCAACTGCCACCGCACCAGGTCCAGCCCCGTTACCATCTCCGTCACCGGGTGCTCCACCTGAATCCGGGTATTCACTTCGCTGAAATAAAAATTATCCTTGGCATCCAGCAGAAATTCTACCGTACCGGCATTCACATAATTGGCTTCCTTGGCAATCCGGATCGCCGCCTTGCACAATTCTTCGCGTATATCCGGCTTGAGCGATGGACCCGGGGACTCTTCGATCACCTTCTGATACCGCCGCTGCAGACTGCAATCCCGCTCCCACAAATGGATTGTATTCCCCGCCCGGTCCGCCAGAATCTGCACTTCCACATGCCGCGCCTGATCCAGAAACTTCTCGATATAGACCTCGGAATTCTTGAACGCCTTCTCCGCCTCGCTCCGGGCGCTGTGAAATACCGCCCGCAGCGTCATCTCGTTATGCGCAATCCGCATCCCCCGGCCGCCTCCCCCCGCCGAGGCCTTGATAATCACCGGATAACCAATCTTGCCCGCCAGTGCCGCCGCCGCTTCCTCGTCCGACAGCGGCTCCACCGAACCCGGCGTGATCGGCACTTTCGCCTTCTTGGCCAGATTTCGGGCCTCCACCTTATTCCCCAGCAGGCGCATCGACTCCGGATCCGGACCAATAAATTGAATCTTGCAATCCCGGCATACTTCCGCAAAATGAGCGTTCTCCGCCAGAAAGCCATAGCCCGGATGGATGGCATCGACATTCGATACCTCCGCCGCACTGACAATCCGCGGGATATTCAGATAACTTTCACCCGACTCCGCCGGGCCGATACAAACCCGCTCGTCCGCCAGATCTAAATAATGCGCCCCCCGGTCCGCTTCCGAATAGACCGCTACCGTCTGGATATCCATCTCCCGGCAGGCACGGATAATACGCTGGGCGATTTCTCCCCGATTCGCTATTAATACTTTTGAAAACATCTTGCCTCAGTTTAATTCCACTAAAAATAATGCCTGGCCATATTCCACCGCCGCCCCGTTTTCCACCAGGACTTTGCGGATGATCCCATTTTTCTCCCCTTTGATCTCATTCATTACCTTCATCGCCTCAATAATGCAGACGACCGTCTCCTCCTCAATCTTCGAGCCCACCTCGACAAAAGGTTTTGCCGTAGGACTCGGAGCCGAATAAAATGTGCCCACCATGGGCGATACAATCTGAACCAGATTCGGATTCTCTTCCTCCTTGCTCTTGCCGGAAACCGCCCCGGCTGGGGCCGCTTCCATTACCGGCATGGCCGCCATACCCCCGGCCCCTACCAGATGCGGCATGGCCACCACCTGCGTGGCCGGCTGTGCCGTTCCCCGCTTGAGCATCACCCGCGTCTGGCCATCCACAATCTCCAGCTCACTGAGATCGTTTTCCTTCATCATCTCTACCAGTTCTTTAATATGGTTCACTTCCATAATCAATCCGTCCTTTTCCACCGCTTTCATGTCGCGGCTATACGGTTCTTTTACGAATTTCAGCTATTTCAGCAAAATCGAGTCAAAATCCTTGGCCAGCCGGCTCAACAACTTCGGAGCCTGGGAACTGACCAAAACGTCATCCTCGATCCGAATTCCATAAACGCCGGGCACATATACTCCCGGCTCAATCGTCACTACCATGCCTTCACGCAACAGGGCTTCCTGTTTGCCGTTCACTACCGGCCCTTCATGCACCTGTAATCCCAGGCCATGACCGGTCCCATGCCCGTACATCGGCAAGCCGCTACCGCGCAGCGCTTTCCGGGCCGCCGCATCGACATCCTTCAGCCTCACTCCCGCTTTAACTACCGATATAGCAGCCATTTGCGATTCCAATACCCAGCGGTACGCATCCGCAAAAACAGGCAGGATTCTACCGACGGCATAACACCGTGTCAAGTCACTTTTGTATCCATTCAGGGTCGCCCCCCAATCAAATAACAGGGTATCCCGCCTCTTCAGCCGCCTGGCGCCCGGCACCGCGTGCGGCTGGGCTGCATGGTCGCCAAACGCCACAATGCTGGCAAACGCCGGTTTTTCACTGCCCCGCCGGCCCATTTCGTAATCCAGACGGGCCGCCACCTCCCGTTCGCTCATCCCCGGCTCCACCCACCCCAGTACCTCCCGAATCGACTCCGCCGCCACCACCGCCGCCTGGC
>JAKQBU010000090.1 GCA_029573975.1 Planctomycetota bacterium | reverse complement strand
CGGCGGCGGCGGGCCAGCCGGGCCGGGAGGCGGAGTCTGTCCCGCGGGGGGCTGACCCTGCGGCATGGGGCCGGACGGTGGGGCGGCTTCGGCGGGGGCGGGGCCTTTTTCGGGCATTTTTTTGCCGGAATCGGCGGCGGGGGTTTCCGCCAGTTCCGGGGGAGCCAGGGAGATGACCTGGCCCGGTTCCAGGCCTTCGATAATCTGGATGAAGTTTTCGTTAAAGGCGCCGGCTTTGACTTCCCGGGGCTTTACCTCTTTGCCCTCCGCCAGAAAACACCATTTTTTTCCGTCCCGGTTGGCAACGGCCTGCACCGGTACATAGATCACATCCGGCAGTTCCTGAACGATGATCTCGACCTTGGCGGACATGCCCGTTTTGAGGAAATCGTGCCGGCCGTCAATGCTCAATTCCGTGGCATAGACTTTCAGGTCGGGATTCAGAAAAAAATTCTGCTGGTCGGGCACCATGGCTATTTTGAGCACCTTGCCGGTGAACTGCTGATTGGGAAAGGCATCGACGGTAATCCGGGCGAACTGGCCGGGACGGACCTGGGCCATCCAGGTTTCATGCACCTTGACCTCCAGGCCCATCTCGGCGGTATTGGGCAGGGACATGATTTTCTGCCGTTCGCGAATGGTGGCCCCCGGTTCAATGAGGGTGCGGGAGCCGCCGAAGGGATTGCTGTCGGATTCATACACCACCATGCCGGGGGACGGGGCTCTGATGATACAGGCGGCCAGTTGTTTCTGGAGTTTTTCGAGCCGCTCTTTCTGGAGCTGGTAGGTGGCCTGATTGCTTTTCAGGCGGGCCTCGGCCTGGGCCAGCCGGGAACGGGCTTCCGCCTCCCGCCGTTCCATCTCCCGCAGCGATTCCAGATAATCGCTGAACAGTTTTTCGGTCTGTTTGGCAAAATCATACTGCTGGAACAACTGGCGGGAAGTCAGAGATTTCTCCAGGTCGATTTTTCTACGTTCCACGGTAAGCTCGTCACTTTTTAATTCATCCTTGGAGACATATTCTTTTTCATTTAGCTTTTTCGTCCAGGTCAGGCGTTCCTCTGCCTGGATGAGTTCGGCCTGTTTGAGGCCGATATCGGCCTCCAGTTCGCGGATGCTCTGTTTGGCACCGCCTCCCAACTGGTTGGGATCCTGCAAAAGGGAGGCGATGTCGATCTGGACGGCATGGTTCTGCTGATAGGCATCAATCAGTCGGGCGACCACGGTTTCCCCCAGGTACTTTTCCAGATCCATGCGGGCAAACTTGACTTTCAGCTCGGCGGCCTTGATATCGCTTTCGTTCTGTTTGATCTGAATTTCATACGATTCTTTGGCTTCGGTGAAACTGGCCTCGGCGGAGGCGAAGGTGATTTCCTGCTGGGTGAGCCGTTCCTTGATTTCGGAGGAATCCAGCTCCACCAGCACCTTGCCGCCGGCCACATCTTCCGGGGTGATGATGGTCCCTTCCTCCACGATGCTGATGATGGTGGTCTGGCCTTCCACCTCCGACTTGATATCGGCGGCATTGAGGGCCTTGATATTGCCGCTTTCGGTGACACGGACCACCAGATCGCCCCGGCTGACCTTGTACGCAGCGGCGGCTACATCGGGACTGGAAAGCTGGGAAGGCTTGAGCCAGAACCAGAATAAGCCTGCCACTACCGCCAGGAGCAGGACAAAAATCAGGAGGGTCCAGAATATCTTGAGGGGATTTTTCTTGTTATTTGCCATAATTTTCTATACTCCACATGCCGTCCGGCCGGACCTGCAGGATTTCAATATTCAGGAAGAACCGTAATTTGGCGATAGTATAAGTTACCAGCGCGGAAGTCCGGGCATTCTGGGCGTCCAGCAAGGCCCGTTCGGATTCGAGCATATCGCGGGTGGTGGACCGGCCGGCATCCAGCAGCATTTTGGTGCTTTCGACCCGTTTGAGGGCCAGGTCCAGACTCAACTGCTGAATCTTATGCCGGGAAGCCGCTTCGCGCAGGTCACGGTAGGACTGCCGGACCGTGAGCTTGACCTCGTCAATCGCCAGTTCATAGGCCCGCTGCTGTCGGGACAGGGTAATCAGGGCGGTGCGATAGGCGTTCCGCTCGGCCTTGCGTTCCAGGGGCAGGTCCATATCCAGCCCCAGGGAATAGTCGCCTTCATGAAAGCGCATGCGGCCCATGCGTGAGGGTGGGGTTGAGTCCACATTGGCCGAACCGACCAGGTCCAGCGCTGCTGCCAGGTTGTCCTCCGCGACCATGACCTTCCGTTCGGCGTCCGCCACCTGATCCCGGTCATTGGCCAGATCAAGCCGTTCCTGCAGGGCCAGTTCCATCGCTTCCTCCAGGGGATAGTTCGGGTCGGAAATATCCTGACGTTCCAAAGCCCGCATTTCGTTGGGATCCAAAACCACATCCGCATCGGTGGGCAGGGCCAGTTTGATTTTAAACTGATCCAGAACCTGCTTATAGCTTTCCTGGGTGCTGACATAATTATCCCAGGCGGACAGTTTCGATTGTTCCGCCTGGTCCACTTCAAAGGATTTCTGCCGGCCCGCTTCCCCCAGCATTTTCAGTTGTTCATAGGCGATGGATAGGCGCTGATAGTTGTTTTTGGCATTTTCCACCTGGTCCAGGGCTTCCAGGACCGAGTAATAATCGTTGATCATGCCCACCACAAAGGTTTTGCGGAACCGATTGAAACTGCGCAGTTCGTAGAGGGTATCCCGTTCGGCCTGGGTGAGATTTTCCTGAACGATTTCCCGCCGGCTGCCGCGCAAAAGGGGCTGGGCGAAGCTGGCGGTAAGAAGGCTGCCCAGCGACTGGCGGGGATCCCCGGTCAGGAATCGCATCCAGTCGTTGGCGATACTGACGCTGATATTGGTGCCCTCCGCCAGCAGTTGGTTGAAGCCGAACCGGCTGTCGGCGGAAACCGATTCATCCGCGGCGTTGCGGTTGTAGGAGCCGCCCAAAATTCCGAAAAACTGGGGATTGAATTCATGGCGGGCCAGGGTCAGGTTCAAAGCCTGAAGATAGAGATTTTCTTTCTGGGTTTGATAGGTGCGATTTTGGGCGGTAGCCAAAGCTACCGCCTCGGTCAGGGTAATCGCATGGTCCGGGCGGTATTCCGGAATTTGCACATCGTTGGGGCAGGGGGGAACATCACTGATGGTATAATTGGCCCGGCTGGGGAAGTGATCCTGCCATTTTTCGTCGATGATCTGATACACTTCTTTATCGGCGTCCTGTTTATGCTGCTCGGGAGAACACCCGCCCACGGTTGCTAAAACCAGCCCCAGTCCCAAAAAACATCTCGTAGTAAATCTACCCAGCATTTTCATGGAGCCTATTATCTGAATTTTTATTCCATTAGCCACAAAAAACTTATACGTGATATTGGGAAAGCAGTTACAAGATATTTTTCCATCCTGGATGGCTGTTTTAGTTAATCTGGACGCCAGCGTCAAAAGCTCTTTGAACCCTTGTTATGGGAAAGTCAGAGTCGTTTTTGGAGCCATTATCGACTTTTGGCGGTTCCGTCAATCTGAACGAGGCCGAGCCATACTATTTTATTGCTTGCTTTCGCACATGGTTTTGCTAAATTACTTTGTTTATGGATTTTTTATATGATAGTGCGATATGAATAACAGGAGTTTCAAAGCATGACTGATTATAAGTATTTGGATAGCAAGGTTATAAAGTTAAGCAAGCAGATCATCCGGATGTGCACCGAGGCCGGCAGCGGGCATCCTTCCAGCGCCCTGTCGCTGGTCCATATTACCACGGCCCTGATGTACCAGATCATGCGGTACGATCCGAAAAATCCGTGGAACTGTGCCTCTGACCGGCTGATTCTGTCGGAAGGACACGCGGTCCCGGTTATTTATGCGGCGTATTGCGAGCTGGGCGGCGTGGCGGGGACGAAAGAGAAGCGGATTACGCTGAAATTTGACGACGCCCTGACGCTGCGCGAGGGTGACAGCGTGCTGGACGGGCATCCGAATCCGGCGATGGGTTTTCCGTTTTTCGATGCGGCGACCGGTTCGTTGGGGCAGGGGCTATCGGTGGCGGCGGGTCTGGCCTGTGCGGCGAAACTGGATGGTTCCGATAAGAAAATTTACTGCATCATCGGTGACGGGGAAAGCCGGGAAGGGCAAATCTGGGAGGCGGTGGATTACATTGTCGATCATAAGCTGACCAATGTATGCATTATTTTCAACTGCAACGGCCAGGGGCAAAGCGATTATGTTTCGAAGCAGCAGTCGGCGGATTGTCTGACCAAAAAGCTGGAAGCCTTCGGCTGTGAGGCCAGGGTAATCGACGGCCACAACTGGACGGATGTGTTCGGGGCCTTGACCGCCAAACCAGCCGGCAAGCCCATTGCCATCGTGGCCAAAACCGTCAAAGGCTGGGGCAGTAATGAACTGCAAAGCAAAAATTATCATGGCAAACCGCTTTCCATCAACCAGGTGGATCAGGCCCTGGCGGATCTGGATACCATTTCCGCCCGGCTGGGGATAGCGGAGGAAGCAAGCTGCGGCTGCGGCTGCAGTTGCGGCGCTTCGCCCGAAATCGTGGTTCCGAAGGCGCCCTGCTGCTGTAAAAAACCCGCCGTCATCTCCGCCGGATCCTTTGCCAAGGCAGCGGCAGATGTGGGGCTGGCCAAAAAAGTGGAATCGAAATCGTTCTCGACCCGGCAGGCCTATGGCGTGGCCCTGGCGGCCCTGGGCGCTGCCAGCGACCGGATTGTCGCCCTCGACGGGGATGTGCAGGGTTCCACCTTTGCCAATCTGTTTGCGGCGAAATATCCGCAGCGTTATTTCGAGGCCAAAATTGCCGAGCAGAACATGATTTCCGCGGCGGCGGGCCTGGCGGCGGCGGGGAAAATCCCCTTTGCCTCCAGCTTTGCCAAATTCCTCGTGCGCGGGTATGACCAGATCGAGATGGCGGTGATTACCAATTCCAATATCAAGCTGAGCGGTTCGCATTCGGGCGTGTCGCTGGCGGCCGACGGTCCCAGCCAGATGGGGCTGCCGGATCTGGCCTTTGTGCGTTCGTTTGCCCACGCCCAAAACAAAAACGGTTCGCCGGCCATTCACGTATTCTGCCCGTCGGATGCTGTCAGCGCCTTCAAACTGACGGAATTGATGGCCAATATTCAGGGGCTGTGCTACATGCGGACGCAGCGTCCGGATGTCCCTCTGCTTTACGGCGAGGAAGAGACCTTTGAGCTGGGCGGTTTCAAGCAGCTTACCCAGGGCAAAGACCTGCTGATCGTGGCCAGCGGCTATATGGTGCATATCGCCAAACAGGCCCTGGCGATTCTGCAAAAAGCAGGGCTCTCGGTCGGCTTAATCGACGCCTATTCCATGCCGCTAAAGACAGACGGCATTCTACAGGAGGCGAAAAAATGCCGCAGCAGGATCCTGGTGGTGGAGGATAACTATATCGGCGGTATCGCGGATGAAATCAGCTCGGCGGCGGCTGCGGCCGGCTGCGGTACAACGGTCCAGCCGCTCTTTGTGCGGAATGTGCCGAAGAGCGCCAAAACCCCCGAAGATATTCTGGAAATGGTCCGCCTGACCAAGGAAGATGTGGCGGAAGCGGCGAAAAAGATGGCAAAGTAAAATTCTTCGGAAGTATCACTGCAGAAATCCCAACGAGTAAATGTTAAATATCATTTACTCGTTTTTTATTTTTTCTTTTTGATGCCCAGGCAAAATCTTCCAGATGGCAGAAACTTCATCATGGTAAATTCTTTGTGCTTTATCCGAATTTTCTAATAACTTCAGCTGCAATGGCCACACCTCTTTTGGCAATCTTGCTATCAAAATAAATTCGATCCGTGATTCAATAAGATTATCGACAAAATTCGCATCCGGTTCTTTTTGATGCCAACGAACGGTATTTTCCGGATCTCTGGCCCAATATTCATGCAACGGCAATGCCTGTTCGCCTTTAGAACTAACCGCAACCGGTTTTAATTGAAACGAACGCCCAAAAAGGGGATAATATTGTGGAGTACCACACCAACCAATGACACTTCCATCCGAAAAGGTATCTAAAAACTGCCAAGCTTGCCCAACGGGATTGAAATCACTTCCATACGAGAAAACATTCTGGTCCGTAAATTGTTTTTGATAAGGGTAACATAAAGAAAATCCGAAAAAAAACACAACTATAAGAATAACGCATATATACTGAAATCGCATAATAAACTGAAAATACGTATCCCAGAAATTCCATATAAACACAATAACTATAA
>JAKQBU010000079.1 GCA_029573975.1 Planctomycetota bacterium | reverse complement strand
GGGCGGCGGGGGATGCGGTGGTGCTGCATTATGCGCTGGGGGATCATAACAGTGCGGAGAGTTTTGCGCCGCAGCGGAAAGAGCTGGCGGCGGGTGAGAAGGCGGTTTTCAGTCCGCGGGCGGGGCGGTCGTCGGATCCGTATCTGCCGTTTTTCAACGTGCAGGGCAAGGGAGGCGGGCGGATGATTGCCATCGGGTGGTCGGGGCAGTGGCAGGCGGAGTTTGAGCGGAAGGCGGACGGGGCGCTGGCATTGCGGGCGGGCTTGCAGACCGCGCATTTTCGGCTGCGGCCGGGGGAGAAGATTCGCATACCGCGGATCGTGACGATTGACTGGAAAGGGGAAGACCCGCTGATCGGCAACAACAAGCTGCGGCAGTTTATGCTGAGCCATGTCTTTCCGCGGCGCAAGGGCGAGCTGGTGCTGCCGCCGATCTGCGGGAGTATTAATGTTACGGATCCGGACGGGTCGTATGAGGGTCCCCATATTCGGATCATGCCGTTTTACGGGCGGTGCGGGATTGAGGTGTTCTGGTCGGACATGGACCCGCAGCAGTGGTATCCGAAGGGATTTCCGGAGGGGACGGGGACGTGGGAGCCGGATTTGGCGAAGTATCCGCGGGGCCTGAAGCCGATCGGGGAGGCGGCGCGGGCGGCGGGGATGGAGTATCTGCTGTGGTTTGAGCCGGAGCGGGTGCAGCCGGGCACGCGGATATATAATGACCATCCGGAGTATCTGCTGGCGCGGAACGGCCAGAAGCAGCTATACGGGCTGCACGATCCGGCGGCGCGGAAATGGCTGACGGATTATATCGACGTACAGATCAGCGCGGCGCAGTTGGGGTGGCTGCGGTGGGATTACAATATCGAGCCGCTGGAGTTCTGGCGGCAGAATGAGGAGCCGGAACGGCAGGGGATGGTGGAAATCGGGTACATCATGGGGTTGTATGCGATGTGGGAGGATTTGCAGGGGCGGCATCCGGGTTTGATTATTGACAATTGTGCCAGCGGGGGCCGGCGGATCGATATCGAGAGCTGCCGGTACGGGCTGCCGCTGTGGCACAGCGATATGCAGTGTTTCGGGCCGAAGCCGGATGCGGAGCAGTTGCAGAATGCGGGACTGTATCGGTGGGTGCCGCTGCACGGCAGCGTGGCGTTCGGTTTGGAACCCTCGTATGCGTTTCGCAGTGCGATGACGCCGGGGAATATTCTGGCGACGAATGACAGCGAAGAGGACATCCGGCGGACGGTGGCGGTGTATAAGAAGTCCCGGCCGTATATGCTGGGGGATTTTTATCCGCTATTCCCGCATCAGGCGGATAATACGCTGTGGTTCGGGTATCAGTTCCACCGGCCGGATATGGATGGCGGGATGGCGTTTTTGTTCCGGCGGGAGAAGAATGAGGAGCCGGAAAAGGTTATTTCGTTACAGGGGGTAAATCCGGATGTCACCTACGAAGTCAGTTATTCGGAATCGGAGAAAAAGCAGACGGTGAGCGGCAGGGAACTGGCGGCGTTTCCGGTGCAGATTGCCGAGACGCCCGGTTCGATAATTTTGTATTATCAGGCGGCGGGGACGGGGCGTTGAATTGGATTTGAAAAATGAGTGAATTTATCTACGTGACAAAACATAAATCCTGTGCTATAATTTAATTGGAGATGATATAGAAAATTTAGCTCGGAGGAAAAGCATATTGGAGGAGAGGTATTGTCCTATAACGGAATTGGCAAAAATTGGAGTGATGTTAATAAAACAGTCGATTATAGTAAAAAAACATATGACCGAGAAGTTACCGATGGAGAAAGAACCGTTTAGGCAGTTAAGAAAATCGAAAAGAACTGTCTAATGTATCATGGACTGACATGTCTTTTGGGCAATTTAAAATAAAAAGAAGGTGATTTATTTATGTCAGCAATAACCCCAAAACCGAAACCTACATTCGTAATCCGACTTGTGAATGGAAATATTCGACCGTGGGATATACCTGTAAGATCGCTTACAAGAATTTTCAATGCCGTCCAGAGACTCATTGAACATACAGAATCAGAAATTACAGAACTTGAAGAAGAAGAATCTTCTCAACATTCAATATCTCCTATTCAACTTCTTGATGTAATTTCGAGATCGGCTGCATATCCAGTTGCCGCATTTAATGGAACAGCCGCTATAAAGATTCTTGGTGATATTGGAAAAAATCTGGAGAATCCATCTGTTGCTGAATGGGATTCGGTTAGTTTATCGTCCATTGAAGAAATTAGTGCCGCTGCTAAGGCAATAGGTTGCACGGTAGAGATACGAAAAGATCATAAAGGGGGAAGTGTGCTTGCTAAAATAACACCACAAACATACAATGAAATATCGGAGTCGGCATTTATTAAAGGCGAAAGTTCTGTCTATGGGTATTTAGAACGTATTGGTGGCGCTACAAAGCCACATTGCGGTCTGCGAATAGCCGCACAATCAGCAAAGATGTTAATATGTCACGTGGCTTCTGAAGAATTGGTACGGAAACTTGGTCCTTATGTTTATACTAACATACGTGTTTCTGGTGAAGTAACCTGGTATCGAAAAAACTGGAAGATAAAAACTATAGAAATACAATCTTTTGACCCTCTCAAAGAAGGTTCTATACGTGAGGCACTTGAATCAATCTATGAAGCCGGGGGAAAGGCTTGGGATAATGTTGATGATCCAAAATCTCTAATCAGGGGAATTTGTTAAACATGAGTTATGAACAGAATAGGCGGATTGTTGCCATTGACAGTATGACTTTAATATGGGGTGTGCGCAGAGACGGACCGCAAGATGATATTAAACATGCCAGGATATTATTCGATGAACTTGAACATAATAAAGCCATAATAATTGTTCCAGCAATTGTGGTGGCGGAATATCTTACTGCCATTAAACCCTCCGATATGGAAAAGACTGCCATTGAAATTGGTAAGCTTTTTCATATAGCGCCTTTTGATGTAAGAGATGCTGTTTTGGCGGCCAAACTTTATAAAGATGGAAAATCAAAACGAAACCTGAATAAACCTGGTACAAGAATATGTCTACGAGCCGACACATTCATAGTTGCAACGGCAAAAAATCATGGTGCACTTGAATTTTATACCGATGATAAGGATTGCTTAGAAATGGCAAAACGAGCGGGATTGCAGGCAAAAAATCTTCCCAAACACTCTGGATACCTTCCTGGAATGGAAGATATACATCAAATTGAGCCAAAACCCAAAAAAACCTAGACTATGAAGACCCAAATCGCACCAAAACAACTTGACGCAATTTCATTATATCCCATGACATGGCCCCAAGCTATTTCATCATTCATGAAATTGATCCTAAAATAATTCTTCAAAAAGAATAAAATCAAGGAAACCGGAGAAATGATTCCTTGCATAATACGTGGGGTATTATCTTAAAATCATGCTTTGCTCCATGAATTATTACGAAAACAAATGATCCATATTAAGGAACTCAATCTAGAACCGTTGTTTCGCCGGTTGGGGGAGTCGAAGTTTCGCAGGCGGTTTAAGCTGGGGAAGAAGGAACGGCAGTATGTAGAGGAGAAAGGCCTGGCAGAGGTCGAGCGGCATGCGTATGATTTTGTCCGGCAGCGGCTGGGGCCGGCCGAGCCGGAAAACGACGGCAAGCAGACACCGATGCGGAATCATCCGGTGTTTATCGCCCAGCATGCGACAGGGACCTGCTGCCGGAAATGCCTGGAGAAGTGGCATCGAATCGAAAAAGGCAAAGAACTGACGGAAGAACAGGTGAATTATATTGTGGCGGTATTGAGGTACTGGCTGAAACGAGCAATGTTACCAACTATAGAACAGGAGAATCGATTATGAAGAAGAACGTGGTATTGGTTTTGGCGGGGATGGCGGTGATCGCGTTTATGCTGGGGGCGGCGGAGAAGCAGGAAGCGGACAAGCCGATCGTGCCGCAGGAAAAGATGGAGTTATGGAACGGGAAGGATTTCAGCGGGTGGAAGCTGTTTTTGCCGGACGGGTCGGATGTGAACCAGGTGTGGTCGGTTCGGGACGGGGTGATCCGCTGTGAAGGCAAGCCGACGGGGTATATGCGGACGGAGGCGAATTACGCGGATTATTGTCTGCATGTGGAGTGGCGGTGGCCGGGCGAGCCGGGCAACAGCGGGGTGCTGCTCCATGCCGGCGGGCCGGATAAGGTCTGGCCGACATGTATCGAGTGCCAGTTGTGGGCGACCCATGCCGGGGACACGGTGGCGATGGAGGGGACGAAATGGAACGAATTCAATCCCAAAAGCAAACGGATCGCCCATAATATTATTGTGAGCCGGCTGAAAGACAGCAGCGAGAAGGAACCGGGACAATGGAATACCTATGAAATCATCTGCAAAGGGGACTGGATGGTGGTATTGGTGAACGGGGTCTTACAGAATGTGGTGAGCGGGGCGTCGGTTTCGTCCGGGAAAATCGGGCTGCAAAGCGAGGGGACGCCAATTGAATTCCGCAATATCTATCTGGAACCGCTGGATTATCCTCCGTCCAATGATTAAAAGTATCACCACGATTTTACGGATGATCAAGTTTTCGCATTCGGTGTTTGCGCTGCCTTTTGCGGTGATGGCGGCGTTTTTGGCGGGGCAAGGCGGTGCGCCGGGATTCTGCGGGTGGGGGAAGCTGGGGCTGAGTGTGGTTTGCATGGTGGCGGCCCGGAGTGTAGCGATGACGTATAACCGGATCGTGGATGCCCGGCTGGATGCGCGGAATCCGCGGACGGCGGGGCGGGCGATTCCGGCGGGGCAGGTGAGTTCCCGGAAGGCGTGGTGGTTTCTTTACGGGGCCAGCCTGGTGTTCGGGATGGGGACGTATTTGTTCTGGGTTGGGTACGGGAATTACTGGCCGGGGGCGCTGGCGTTTCCGGTGCTACTGTTTATTTGTTTTTACAGTCTGACGAAGCGGTTTACGTGGGCGTCGCATTTCTGGCTGGGGGCGTCGCTGATGCTGGCGCCGGTGGGGGTGTGCGTGGCGGTCAGTCCGCCGAAGGGGCCGGTCCTTACCTTACCGGTGATAGTTCTGGGCGGAGTGGTACTGTTGTGGACGGCGGGGTTCGATATTATTTATGCCTTTCAGGATATCGAGGTGGACCGGCGGGATGGGTTGTATTCGATACCGGCCCGGCTGGGGGAGCCGGCGGCGCTGTGGATCAGCCGGACCTGTCACAGTCTGGCGGTGACGCTCTTGCTGCTGCTGGGAATGATCGTGCCGCTGGGGAGGATTTATCTGGCGGCGGTGGGGGTGGCGTCACTGCTGCTGCTGGCGGAACATATGCTGGTGCGCGG
>JAKQBU010000338.1 GCA_029573975.1 Planctomycetota bacterium | reverse complement strand
CTTTGATGCAGGTCAGGAATATGGATCACCTGTTCAGCCAGCCGTGGGTTGGCGCCAGTTGGGAAGGCTTTGTCATCGAACAGGTTATCAATCATCTGAAAGCGGCGGACAAGGTATTCCATCCGTATTATTTGAGAACATCCGACCAGTATGAAATTGACCTGATACTGGATTTCGGCGGCAGGCTGTACGCTATCGAAGTCAAGTTGACCAGTTCGCCTGATTCCGATGATGTCAGCCGGTTCAGAAAAGCCGCTGAAATGATAAAAGCCAGGCGATGCCTTCTGATATCCCGAACGCAAGACTATATCACTTCTGAAAATTTTGTATCCGCCAATATGCAACAGGCTCTGGACTTTTTAAGGGCAGATACCCGGTAAAAGCTCCTATCCGGTGTTGGTTCTCGCCGAAGATGTACATAAGACTTACTGAAACATAGCTTATGCAAAACTTCCCATATTACCCGTTGTAAATGCAGCCGCCGGCGTCCAGGTATTGCTGGAGGATCAGACGGGCTTTTTCCCGCTGGACATCCGGGATGACTTCGATGCCGCGCTGGTTTAGTCTAGTTATCCAGTGGTCCGGTTTGTCGCCTTCATCGAAACCGATGGCGCGGGCGTCTTCGTCCCGGGCGCCGCAGACCAGCGAGGCGATCCCGGACCAGGGGATGGCGCCCAGGCACATGGCGCAGGGGGCGGTGCTGGAGACCAGTTGGCAGGAGAGGTTATTTTCGTTTAAAGTATAACAGCCGAGTTTCTGCTGGGCCAGAGAGAGGGCGACCATTTCCGCATGGGCCAGGCTGCAATTGGAGGAAGTGACCAGATTGACGCCCGGGGCGATCAACCGGCCGGTGCGGGTATCAAAGACTGCCGCCGCGAACGGCCCGCCGGTGGCGTGTTTGACATTTTGGGCGGCCAGATCGAGAACCAGGTCCATCCGCTCTGCCACGGAGGGGAAAAAATACTCATTTTCGGACAGAATGTGTGTAACCCAGTCAGGCAACGGAATGTGTATTGGATTTAATTTCATTAGAGAACCATACTTACCAAAGAATAAACTACAATGCCTTGCGAATAAGAAGTTTATCAATAACATCCATACCTAATCAAGCAGAAAAACAAGGAATAGAAGGATTGTAGTACAGAAGACGCAAAGAATATAGGGAACCTCTAAAAATAAGATTTTCAAAAGGTAAAACAGTGTTTTTGACCCCCTCCCTCACGGTCGGGGCTTGGATAACGCAATTTTTAGAGGTTACCTATACAGAAAATCCTTCTTTTTTGCCACTTGTGGAATCCAGCAGCAGCAGATAGAATAAGCCCCATTTACATTGGTTAACGTAAGATAGTAACTAGTTTTATGAGACAAGGAGTTTTTATGATTTACGACACGATTGAAAATGCCAAACAATATTATGCCAAAGACAAGCGGATGCTGAAGGCGCTGGATTATATCCGGAAGGTGGACCCCGGTATCGCGGACGGGAAATACGACATCGACGGCAGCGACGTGTTTGCCCGCGTGGTCAGCTACGAGCTGGACCCGGCCCAGCCGAAAGACCTTGAAGGCCACCGCACCTATATCGATGTGCAGGTAATCCTGACGGGATGCGAACGGCTGGAGGTCAGCCACAAAAAGGATTTGACCGTCACCATGCCGTATAATGCGGAGAAAGACGCGGAGCTTTTCAAAAGCCCCCAGGAACTGACTTCCCTGATTATGGACCAGAAAATGATCGCGATATTTTATCCGCAGGATCTGCATCGGCCGGCCAGCCCCGGCAGCCACAAGCAGAAAATCCACAAGCTGGTGGTCAAGGTCCGTTTATAACGGGCAGATAGGGATGGCTGAGCAAGGCGAAGAATCTTGATTCCGTACCAGAGCCTGCCGTATCTGCCGGAATGAAGATTCTTCGCTGCGCTGTCCATCTGCTATTGCCGCTATTTCGCGGGGGTCGCAAAGGGGGTTTTATTTTTCCATCCGTCGCATGGTTATCGGCCCAGGGGGATTTGAAGAGGTCCAGCTTCTGCGGCGGCGGGGGCCCAATCAAGGAATGTCGGGATGGCCGGACCAGTCCCGTTATAGGACGATACCTCCCCGTCAGATTCCGAAAATACCGGCTAAATGTTCCAATCGATACAACTTTACAATATGCGCTGTATGGATTGGAAATATTGGCCGATAGTAAAGAGGTTATGCGAGCTGGTAAGGTGTAGTATGGAAATACTGAAAGATCCGATAATTATCGTATTGTTGGCGCTGCTGCTGATTACTGCGTACGCCGCCCTACAGCCGCGCCGGCGGCCGGAATTGTGGTTAATCATACTGACGATTTTGCTGTTTGGCCTGCCCCGTGCGGGACTGTTCATCAAGCAGTTGAGCCTGCCTCTGCCTCTGAATGCCATTCTGGCTGCGGTCTTCATTATTGAGTGGCTGCTTTTGCGGCAAAGCCGCCCCATGGAACGGTCCAGGGTAAATTACCTTTTTATTCTCTATGCCGCCATTTCCGGGGTGGGACTGGCGATCGGATTAAGTACCGGCGGCACCCATCTCATCGCGTTTCTGGAGTTATGTTTTTATCTGTTTGCCGTAGGGATGTATTTCTACGCCAGCGAAACCTTTAGTGAACAGCGGCATTTTTATCTGTTTGCGCGGCTGGTATTGGCACTGTCGGTCTTGATAAGCCTATATGGCATCGGCCAGCGTTTTCTGGGAGACTCTCTGCTGGTCAATTATGTAACGTATAATTCCGCCAGTGAACTGGCCCGTTCGTATGTGCAAATCGAAGAGACCGGCCTGCGGCGCGTCTTGTCCAGCTATGGCGACCCGAATGTACTGGCCAGCCAACTGGTGGTTTTTGCAGGGATTGCCCTGGCGCTGACGGTGGGAAAAGGGATATCGAAAAACACCCGGCTGCTGTGCCTTCTGGTCTTGCTGGCCAATGTCCTTTGCACGCTCTTTACCGGTTCCCGAGCGGGGATTCTCTGCCTGTTCTTCATCATGATGGCGGTATTGATCTGGCGGACCCGCTGGGCCTTGCTGCTGATTCCGGTGTTTTTGGGAGCGGGTGTGCTGCTGGCTCCGCTGCTGCAATCGATCGTGGAAGCACGATTTCAGGGATTGCTCACCGGGGAAGATATCCGCAGACAGTTTCCGGCGGTGGCCTGGCAACTGGTTCAGGCCGTTCCGTTCGGCTGCGGGCTGGGCAACTCGGTGGAATTAAGTTTTCAGGGGTTCCACTGGTCGTTTGCCATCAAACCGGCGGGAGTGATCTGGTCGGGATTGAATTCCTTCTGGCTCAATTTGTTCAGCCGGCTGGGAATCCCGGGTGTCGTTACCTTTGGAGTATTGCTCTGGTCCCTGGTGCGCTATATTTCGGTCCGCCTGAAAACGATCGCCGATCCGCAGGTACGCGCTTTTTTGTTCGGCGGCCTGGCAGGTTTCGGCGGGCAATGGCTGATCTGGATGGTCAACAATACCTACATGCTGCCGGGCGGAAATCTGAATTTCTGGTTTATGATGGGGATGCTGGTCGCCGGGGCGCGGGCGTTTTCCGTGCAGCCCCAGATGGTGCTGGTGCCGCTGCCGGAACCGGTTTCCGGGCATCGGTGGATGCCGGTCTTGAACCAAACCATCAAAAACACCGTGTAAAAATTTTGGGACGTATAGGAGCGGGGGCCATCCGGAAAAACCAAACCGGCAGTGAAATGAAAATATGAAAATCACCTTTCTCAACGGACCCTATCGCCAAGCCGCCTATTCGCGGTGCAGCCGCAGTCCGTCGGTGACGAAAAGCGGGACAATCTATTATCCGTTCTGGCTGGCCTATGCCGCCGGGGTCATGGCCCGGCAAACGGAACATGCGGTTTCCCTGGTGGACGCCGTGGCCCGCAAGCTGGACCAGGCGGCGCTGGTGGATTTTTTCCGGGCGAATCCGCCGGACCTGGTTTTTTGCGACACCTCCACGCCGAGTATTTACGAGGATCTGGCAACGGCCGGGGCGATCAAAGAGGCCTTTGCCGCAACCAAAGTCATCCTGGTGGGGACCCATGCGACCGCTCTGCCGGAAGAAGTGCTCCGAAGCCCGCAGCGGATCGACGCGGTAATCCGGGGTGAATACGATTTTACCGCGTTGGAGCTGGCCGATGCGATTGCGGAAAACAGGGATTGGGAAGCCGTCGCGGGCCTGAGTTTTCGCCGGGGCGATCAAATGATTCATACCCGGCAAAGGGAATTGATTGCCGACCTGGACCGCCTGCCGTTTGTCACCCAGGTCTATCAGGAATATTTGCAGGTAGAGGACTACTTTTTTTCCGCCGCCCAGTATCCGATGGTGATGACGGTTACCTCGCGCGGCTGCCCGCACCGCTGCGGCTGGTGTTTGTATCCGCAGGTGATGCATCGTGGAAAATACCGTACTCGCAGCAGTGCCAATGTGGCGGACGAATTTGCCTATATTGCCGCGGAAATGCCCTCGGTCCGGGAGGTCGGCATCGAAGATGATTTATTCACCGGGGATCGCCGGCGGCTGCGGGAGATTTGCCGGCGGTTGATCCGGCAGGGAAACCGGCTGCATTTCTGGTGCGACACCCGGGTGGACCTGGACTTGGAAACCATGCAATTGATGAAGGCGGCCGGGTGCCGGCTGCTGATCGCCGGATTTGAAAGTGCCAGCCAGGAAATCCTGGAAACCATCGGCAAAGGGACGCAGGTGGAGCAGGCCTTCGAGTTTGTCCATAACGCCCAGCAGGCCAGACTCCTGGTGCATGGCTGTTTTGTGCTGGGCAATCCGGGCGAAACCGAAGCGTCCATGCAGCAAACGCTGGATTTCGCCAAAAAGCTGAATCCGGATACGGCCCAATTTTTCCCGATGATGGTCTATCCGGGAACCGAAATGTACGGCTGGGCCAAAACGAATCGGTATCTGCGGACGGAAAATTACGCGGAATGGCTGACGGAAGATGGCCTGCACAACAGCGTAATCGATCTGCCGGGTTTGCCGGGTGCAGAAGTCGTCCGGTTCTGCGACTACGCCCGGCGGGAATTTTATCTGCGGAAAGGGTATATCCTGAAAAAGCTGGCCCAGTCGCTGGTGAATGTCCATGAGGCCCGGCGGAACGTAAAAGCCTTCAAGCGATTTGCCCGTTTTCTGGTGAAGATCGCATGACCCTGACAGCAAGCAAGGAAATACATCGGCCCCTCGACCCTCCGGATATTCGCTGGGAAACGGTGCCCTGCAATTATTGCGGCCGGGATGATACCCGGATTTATCACCGGGAAAGGCTGCTGTACTTCGGACGGCCCCTGGTGTTTACCATTGTCCGGTGCCGCCAGTGCGGGCTGGTTTATACCAATCCCCGGCTTGCTGAGCATAACGCCACCTATCTGCTGGATGCTTCGCAAGATGCCGCTGCGATTGAAGCCCACGGCCGGGCGAAACGGCCGGTCTATGCCGGGGCTCTGGACGAAATCGAAGCATTGGAAAAAGGCTCGAAAGACGGGCGGGCGCGAACCCTCCTGGATGTGGGATGCGGAACCGGCCATTTTCTGGAAGCGGCCCGCCGGAGAGGATTTGAAGTGGCCGGGATCGAACCGGCGCCGGCTTCGGCCCGCTATGCCCGGGAGCATTTTAATGTCCCTATCTATGAGGAGGATGTATTTGCCATCGATCTGCCGCCGGACCAGTATGATGTGATTACCGCCTGGGACGTCATCGAGCATGTGAGCGATCCCCGGCGATTTTTGCAGCGGATCAGCCGCTGGCTGAAGCCGGGAGGGATTCTGGCCCTGCGGTTTCCTTCGGCCCCCTGGCAGAAAATCAAGGGCGTGATCCTGCACCAGATCCTGAACAGCTCCTGGCCGTCCTTTGGGGCAACCATGCATTTATATTTTTTCAGCGAAACAACCATTGCCGGCATGATGCAAAGGGCAGGGATGGACATGGTGCGTGCCAAAACGACGCTGGCGGAGGCAAATTCCCAAAACGCATATATCAACCAGATGAAAAAGGCCAGCCAGGCGGCCCTGCGGGGCATCGAATACTGCAGCGGGAAAAAACTGGGCAATCTGGAAGTGTACGGGCGGAAAAGGCCGCATAACGATGAATCAACCGGACAGGGAGAAGGTGCCGCATGAGTACCAGTGAGATCGTTGTACGGATTTTATTCTGGGGCAGTCTGGCGGCTGTGGTTTATACGTATTTCCTGTATCCGCTGCTGCTGAATGGCCTGTCACGCATCCAAAAAAACCGCCACCGCGCCGCGGCCCCTCTTTGCGGAAGTGAGCTGCCGAAGGTAACGATGGTAATCAGTGCGTATAATGAAGAACAGGTTTTGCCGGAAAAAATCCGCAACTGCAAAAAAATCGACTACCCGGAAGACCGGATTTCCTTTTTATTCGGGTCCGACGGCTCCGAGGATGGCACCCGCGAAATTCTGGAAGCGATCCGGGACCGGCGGTTTGAGGTGTTGATCCGCCCGGAGCGCCGGGGGAAAGTGCAAATGCTCAATACGCTGGTCCCCCGGACCCAATCGGACCTTGTGGTATTTTCGGACGCCAATACCATGTATGAACCAGATGCGATCCGGGAGATGGTGCGGCTGTTCGCCGACCCGCGGGTGGGCTGCGTAATCGGCAAGCAGATTTTGTACGCCCCCGAAAACGATCCGGAATCCTGCCGGACGGAGAGCACCTACTGGCGTTATGAGAATTTTATCAAAACGATGGAAAGTGCCTTTGGGGCGGTGCCCAGCGTGAACGGCAGTATTTTTGCGATCCGGCGGGAACTGTACCGGGAATTGCCCGGCCAGGCGATCACGGAAGACCAGGTGCTCGGCCTGCGGATCATGACGGAGGGGCACCGGGGTCTTTTCGCGGAAAAGGCGATTGCCTGGGAGCCGGTTTCGACTTTGACGGATGAATTGCGGCGGCGCATCCGCATCAGCGCGGGAAACTTCCAATCCCTGTTTCTGGTGCCCCGGATTCTTGATCCCCGGTGCGGGTGGGTTTTCTTCGCCTTTTTCAGCCATAAACTCTTGCGCTGGCTGGTTCCGTTCTTTTTGGCCGTTATGCTGGGGAGTAATCTGCTATTGGCCGGGCAACCGTTCTACGGCAGCACGATGGCGGCGCAGGGATTGTTTTATCTGAGCGGGATTCTGGGGGCGGCGATCCCGAAACTAACGGGTGTGTTCAAAATTCTTGCCATACCCAAATATTTTCTGGCGATGAATTTGGCGATTGTGCTGGGTTTGGCGCGATTTCTTTCCGGAAAACAAAAGGTCACCTGGTTCAAGGCCGCCCGGCATTAGGCCTTCCCGGCCGGTTCCAGCATCGACAGCAGGGCCGCCGCCAGCGGACGGGCACCCGGCTCCGCCACTATTTTGATGCAGGCGGATTCCCGCAGAAATTCGCTGCCATCGCCCGCTTGTGCCACCATTTTCTGCCCTGCCGCCCGAACATGCAGCAGGCGAATGACTTCCCTAAGGTTTTGCCCACTTGCCAGGACCGCATCACAGGCCGCCACCAGCGAATCCCAGTCATGCCGCTGCCGATCCGGTATAATCATCTGATGGACCTTCCACATCCGCTGCCAGCTCTCCAGCCGTTCTTCCTCCCTTTGGCCGCAGGGGCCTGCCGCTACCAGCTTGATATTCTTCCCCAAATGATAAAGGACCGCGCAGGCCCAGCAGACGCTTCGCAGGGCATGGGTATTCCCGGGCACGGGCAGGGCAAGAACCAGAAACGGATCCGAATCGCTGCCGCCGGCATCCGTGATTTGCCGGCGTAAATCACCCCGAGTGGAATCCGATTTCGGCTCGATGGCGGGGATGGGCAGATCAAGGGTTATACGGTGGGGGGGAATTCCGATTCTTTTCAGTGTCTCGACGAGAAAATGTCCGGCACAGCTAAAGCGGGCTGAGCGGGGGGTTAGCCACGTGATATATTGTAAGGTACGGGTTTCCATGTAGCCGGTTATATGTATCGTTACAGAAATCGGCCGCAGGGAAACGGCCGCGAGTAAAGGAAAAAGCTCCGGGTCAGGCTGGTACAAATGGACTTCGCGGATACAGTTCCTTTTCAGCCACCTGCGCCACCCGATGATATTGTATATGTGCGGGTATCCCTCCGGTCTGCGGTCTCTCCCGGCTTCGAACCGGAAGGAATGAGGCGGCAGATAGTTCCGCCACAGCGGATCGGTCTGGGAAGATAATACCAGGAGTGATTTTTCGGTCATGGGATCAGGATTGCTTTTCCAATCGATGGTTATAAAAATACGGAGCGATTTGCTGGGCTATCTGCCGGCTCAACTCACGCACCAGCTTGTCTTCCAGCAGGTCGCCCTGCCCCTGCTCCAGTTGGCCTGTCTGGCTTAAGGGGCGGACTAAATGGTCCTTCGGCCAGAGCCGCTTGCCCGTCTCCACCTCGATGACATTCAAATGGCCATTCAGGCTGGCCAGGTAATATCCCTCCCCCGCCGCGTGCAGCAATTGAAAACTGTCGATATAGATGTACAGCACTTGTTCGGCCTGCAGTTTTTGGCCGATTTCCTGGATGTTCAGGCTGGGATAGTCCGGAAACCGCCGGCGAAAACGGACGATATCATCGTAAGCCACGGTCTGGAAATCCTTGAGGTTTTCCCTCAACTGCCGCTGGGTGTTTTCGGTGATTTCCCGATGCAGGACAGGTCCCCGTTCATGGTTGGAAATGTCATCGATCCAGATCAGGACTTTTTGGCTGCCGAATTCGTGCTCTGCCTTCACCATAGGGGGCGGCACCAGGGGATCGATAAAAATACCGTAAAAAGCCCCCAGCATGTTGCAGCCGCCTAACGCCACAGGGATCAGGCAGATTGCAAAAATCCAGGCGGTTTTTCCTGTTTTTAATGGTCGCAGCTTCATAATCGCCGTTCATCCTTTCTTCGGAAGGAAACAGGCATTATAACCGGACCGGCCCCGCAGCACAACCGCCGGCGGCAAAGGAAATTCACGCGCCGGGAGCAGGGGCATTTGCCATTGACAGACAAGAGGTTATGGCTATTATGGTGCAGATATGGAAGAAAAATACAACGAATATGAACAAATCCGGCGGGAGAAGCTGGCGAAGCTGCGGGAGCTGGGTGCCGATCCCTTTGGGCAGCGTTTTGACAACACCGAGAGCCTCTCAGCCATCAAGTCCAGATATAATCCGGAAAATGAGGAGCAGACGGTCCGCGGGGCCGGCCGGATTGTATTGCACCGGGATATCGGCAAATTGATTTTTATTACGTTGCGGGACTGGACGGGGAACCTGCAAATCGGGCTGAGCAAACAATGGCTGGGGGATCAGTGGGAGGTGGCCAAGCTGCTGGACTTGGGGGATATTGTCGGCGTGGAAGGGAAATTAGGCCGGACCAAGACGGGGGAGGTAACCGTCTGGGTGACTTCCTTCAAACTGCTGTGCAAGGCAACCCTGCCCCCGCCGGAAAAATGGCATGGCCTGCAGGATGTGGAGCTTCGGTACCGGCAGCGGTATGTGGATCTGTTTACCAATCCGGAGGTGATGGCCACCTTCCGGGACCGGTCCGCCATCGTCCAGTCGGTCCGGGAATTTCTGGCGCGGCGCGGGTTCCAGGAGGTGGAAACCCCCATGATGCAGTCCATTGCCGGCGGAGCGGCTGCCAAGCCGTTCATTACCCATCATAACACGCTGGATATGGATTTGTATCTGCGGATCGCGCCCGAACTCTATCTGAAAAGGCTGCTGGTCGGCGGGATGGAAAAAGTATTCGAGGTGAACCGGAATTTCCGCAACGAGGGGATCAGTACCCGGCACAATCCGGAATTTACCATGTGCGAGGTGTACCAGGCGTATGCGGATTACCAGGTGATGATGGATCTGATGGAGGAGCTGGTCTGTACCCTGGTGCAACAGCGCAGCCAGGACATGAAACTGGAGTTTAACGGCAAAATGATCGAGTACCGGCAGCCCTGGGCACGCAAAACCTACGCTGAGCTTTTCGCCGAGCATGTCGGCTGCCCCATGGAGCAGATCGGGGAAGTTCGCCAAAAAGCCCGTCAACTGGGAATCGGGGAGGCCACCAAGGATGACAGCGTGGTGGTAAATGAGGTGTTCGAATCGTGCGTCGAAGAGAAACTGATCAATCCTACCTTTGTCCTGGACTACCCGGCCGTACTGTGCCCGTTAACCAGGCGCAAAACCGGCAATCCCGCCATCGCCGAGCGATTTGAACTTTTTGTCAGCGGTATGGAAATTGCCAATGCCTATACCGAACTGAATGATCCGGAAATTCAGGAACAGAATTTCCGTCTCCAGTTACGGGGGCAGGAAGAAACCGAAGCTGTGATGGACTCGGATTTTGTCACGGCCTTGAAATATGGCATGCCCCCGGCCGGCGGGCTGGGTTTCGGGATCGACCGGCTGGTCATGCTCCTGACTAATTCCGCTTCCATACGGGATGTGATTTTGTTCCCCCTCATGCGGCCAGGTTCCCATGTATAAATGGTTTCTATGTCTGCGGTATCTGCGGAAACGGCGGATCGCGTTTTTCGGCATCGCGGCGGTGATGCTGTGTGTGGCTTTGCTGATCGTCATCACCAGCCTGTTCAGCGGCTTCATCGATCAATATCTGGAATACTCAGACCGCATCTGGGGCGAAATCGTACTGGAACCCTATCAGGAAATGTCCGGCTATGAAGAGTTGGCCCGGCATCTGGAAGAACTGCCATCGGTGGCCACGGCGGAACCGGTACTCCAAATCGGCGGGCTGCTATATGTGGGGACGGGAGATGTCCGCGGCGTGCAACTGGTGGGAATCGATTTGGCCAAGCACAGCCGGGATCCCGTCTTTCAAAAGGGCTTGCTGCTGCAAAGTGGCCCCGGCTTGCCCCGTTTTGACCTGTCGGAATCGGCGCGGGAACAAGCCGGGGAATGGCTCCGCGCCCGGCTCGCGCGGGACATTGAAGAGGCGGATTTGCCCGTTGGGGCCATTCTGAGCATTGGAATCCTGGGGGCGCCTCAGGAACAGACCGATGAATACAACCGGCAGGCCATCCGCCGGCAGATTGAGAACGGGCTGCCGCTGGTCATTACGACCGGCATCCAGAGCCGGGGCGAGGGGGAAACCGCCCGAAAAATTCAGGGACGCTGCTGGGCGGTGGATGCGGTCCAGATCGGCCTCCATGAAGCGGACAGCGCCTACGTCTATCTGCCGTTCGCGTATCTGCAGGATTGGGCCGGACATACCGGCCCGGACGGCGCAAAACAATGCCTGGCCAGCGTGCAGATCCGGCGTGCACCGGGATTCGGGCCGGAAACGGTAAAACAGCAGGTGCGGGAAGCCTGGAAACAGTATGTAAAAACGAATCTGGGCTGGCCGGACCAGGCGGCTCGGAATGTGGCCATTTTTTCCTCCAGCGAAAATGAGATGGTAAAAATATTTACGCATGAAATCCGCAAACAACTGGGCGTCATGCAGATGATGATGGGGCTGATTTGCCTGGTGACGGCCCTTCTGGTTTTTGTCACGCTCTTTATGATT
>JAKQBU010000043.1 GCA_029573975.1 Planctomycetota bacterium | reverse complement strand
TCTACCGTATATTCTTTCCCCAAAAATTTGATTGTTTTACCCGCCGAACGCGCTGATGCCATCAGCCGATAACTGGTCGCCGGAAAATTCCGCTGCTCCAGAATGGCCAAAAATTCCTGCCCCACCGCCCCGGTTACACCTACTACCGCTACATTGCAAACCATACAATTCCTTTTCTACAAACACTATAAAAATACGCTGTTTTATATCAGTTATTCACTGATTTGGCTGATTCTATCCTGAAATTTGCCAAAAACAAGCAAGTTTTCGGAGGGTTAGAAGGGGGTTTTCCTGAAATTCTAATTCTTCCGTTTTCCCTGGATGAACTCCTCGGTCATCGTGTAGGCCTCTTCATCCGTAAATTGTTTCGGCGGATGCTTGGAAAAATAGGCCGCCGGCGAATATAAGACGCCGCCGATCCCCCGGTCCAGGGCCAGCTTGCAGCAACGGATGGAATCAATCGCCACCCCCGCCGAATTCGGCGAATCCTCCACCGACAGCCGCAGCTCCAGATTCATCGGCACATCCCCGAATAACTTGCCCTCCATGCGGATGAAACATACCTTATTATCATTCTGCCAGGGCACATAATCGCTGGGGCCGATGTGGATGTTCTGCTTGTCCAGCCGGCTAGCGGCCACCGCCTGCACCGCCTCGGTTTTCGATACCTTTTTCGACGCTAACCGGCTGCGGTTCAGCATGTTAAGAAAATCGGTATTCCCGCCGGTATTCAACTGATACGTCCGCTCCAGCTTCACCCCCCGTTTCTTGAACAGGTCCGTCAGCACCCGATGGGTAATCGTCGCGCCTACCTGGGCCTTGATGTCATCGCCGATGAGCGGGATATTTTTAGCCTTGAATTTCGCGGCCCATTCCGGGTCGCTGGCGATAAAGACCGGGATATTATTGATAAACGCAACCCCTGCTTCCAGGGCACATTCGGCGTAAAAACGGGTGGCTTTTTCCGAGCCGACCGGCAGATAATTCACCAGCATATCCGCACCGGAAGTCTTGAGGATTTTGACGATCTCTTTTTTACCTAATTCCTTTTCCTGGCTAGGGATAAAGCGATAATCATCCCCGTAATCCTTCATATGTTCGGAGATGCCGTCCAGAATCTGGCCCATCCGGACCTTGATGCCGGTTTTGGGCATATCCGGACAAAAAACCAGGGTGCAGTTGGGCCGCTCGAAGATCGCCCGGTTGACATCCTTGCCCACCTTTCGCTTATCGATATCGAACGCCGCCACCACCTCAATATCACCCGGCTTGTAACCGCCTATTTCCCAGTGCATTAAGCCGATGATTTCCTTGCCGTCCCGATTCTTGTAATATTCGATCCCCTGCAGCAGCGAGCTGGCACAGTTGCCGATCCCCGCAATCGCTATCTTGATACTGGACATGAACCTGATTCTCCTTGCTGTTCTAATGCGGTTCCACACCTGGACGCAGTTAAACTTATTCCGTTTACAGGTAAGTCTGTTACCCATGAAAAGGTAATCTTCTTTATATAGAAGTGCGACCGATGGTTGTCAAGGGCAATTTCCCCTGCAGCGGCGGTGGCTGGCGGAAGAGAAAAGGAAAATCAATTTTTAATACAGAATATTGAAATTTTTACTTGACTTTGCATATTATGTGTTACATACTATGTATAGAAAGTTGACGGAACCGTCAAAGTTGATAGTAACATCCAAAAACGGCTCTGGCTCCCCAATAACAAGTGATCGAAGAGTTTTTGACGCTGGCGTCAAAGTTAATAATTATTGGAGACATTACCCATGAAATTCGAACGTGAATTATTGAAAGGCGTAGCCCCAGTCATCGTGCTGGAGATTCTCTCCCGCGGCGCCATGTACGGTTACGAACTCAGCCAGGCCGTCGAGCAGCGCAGCGGCGGCATTCTCACCCTGGGCCGGGGCACACTGTATCCGCTGCTCTATAACCTGGAGGCCAAGG
>JAKQBU010000007.1 GCA_029573975.1 Planctomycetota bacterium | reverse complement strand
CCGGCGATCCCATCGAGAGCCGGGATACCCACATCGTTGGCTCGGCCGATCCTAAAGTGAAATACGACGGCGACGGCTGGACCGTGGAAAAGGGCGAGCATTACTACCAGGGGCAGGCGAAGACCGCCAGCCAGGCGGGGCAAAGTGTGCAATTTGAGTTTCCGGGCAGCTCGATATACTGGCGGGCGGCTGCCGGCAGCGACTGCGGCAAGGCCGACGTGCTGATCGACGGCGTGCTGGAGAAGACGGTGGATTGCTATTTCGCGGAATGTCCCCTGATGTATCCGTTCGCGTTCATCAAGACCGGCCTTGACCCCGAAAAGACTCACACCATCCAGATTGTGGTTCGCGGTGACAAGAATCCCGGCTCTTCCGGGACAATGATTCGACATATTGCTTTTGAGTATGGAAAGTAGGTTTACCATGATAAAAGAGTATTGGACGCACAGTCGTTTCTCCAAAGGGAATTGCAAACAAATCAAGACCCGATTTTTGTTACGGGGTGTCTGCTTCCGGGCAGCCGCCGTACTGATTCTATTGTGCTGTGGGGAGAGCCAGGCCGTCGAGGCCGCCGGGGAAACCGCTGGGGGTGCGTCGAATCGGCAAGCGGCCGTATGCCCTGCCGGCTTTGAGGCGATGCAGCGATTGGACCTGCTGCCGGTTTTCCTGCCCAACGGGACACAAACCAAACAGACCATTACCTATGACCCGGCGGGCGAAAACCGTTCCGGCTTTTTCAAACGGTATGAGGAAAATGGCGAGTATGTATTCTTCGACGAGATCGGGCCGGGCTGCCTTTGCCGGCAGCAGATGAACGTATTCTCGAAATGGACGAAATTTCCCAATGAGGAAATCCGCATCCGCTACTACTTTGACGATGAAACGAAACCGCGGATCGACATGACGTTTGCCGAGTTTTTTGGCAAGGGCGGCAAGTACCAGGCGCCGTTCATGCCGCCCCTGGCGTATTTCGATGAGAAAAACTGGAACGGCGGCGGATTTGCCATTCTGTATTATCCTTTTGCGTTCCAGAAACGGCTGAAGATCACGGCGTATCACCCGGCCGGCATGAACTACTATGAAATGACCTGGTTCCAATATACGTACCTCAAATATCCCCCCGGTACGGCGGTGGAAACCTGGAAAGGCAGGGAAGCGGATTCTTCGGCGGTGCGCAGGCAGTTGGAGCGGCCGGGCGAAGATCCCAAACCGCCGGTGAAGACCCAAACGCACAAGAGTACGCTGGCGCTGGCACCGGGCGAAACCAGGACGGCAATGGATCTGGCCAGACCAGGGGCGATTCTGTCGCTGCGTCTGGGCCTGGCCCCATGGTCGGCGGATACGTTTTTCCATACGCGCATCCGTATTTCATGGGACAGCCAGACAGCGGCGGTCGATATACCCATTGCCTGTTTCTTCGGCGGCGGCGGAGACACGATCGGGGCGGAGGATGTTTCCGGCATGACTTTGAGGACGCTGATGTTCGGTTTCGATGCAAAGACGGGGAGCTGCTATTCGTACTGGCCGATGCCTTACTGGTCACGGGCCTATATGGAGATTGTCAATGACAGCCGGACCCCGATTTCCCAACTGGACCTGGAAGTTACGTCAGCCTCAGCCGGAGACCTGAATTACCAGGCCGGCCAGAGCGGTTATTTTTGCGTTAAACGCACCGTGGATGTTTCCCCGGAGGGTGCGCTTTACTCGCGGGCCTTCGCGGAGCGCGGCCGCGGCAAGGTGGCCGGCCTGATGATGTACAGCACAGGTTACAACATGGACGGCGATGAGTACACGTTTATCGATGGTTCGCAAACGCCGCAGATTCACGGCGACGGGACGGAGGATGACCACAACCAGGGCTGGGGCGGTTATGCGATTCAGAAACCGTACTGGGGCGGTCTGGTCAACGGATTCCAGGGCGGATACCGGCTGTACCTAACTGAACCTTATGTGTTCGATTCTTCGATCCGAATCTGCTATGAACACAGCAAGTGCGGGGGAACGCCGAATCGAGGCCAGAAGACCGATTTTATCGTGTGGTATTATCTGGATAAGCCGGGTGACTGTAATTTGAAACTGACCGATGAGTTTGACGTGGGCAAGGCCGAAAGCGAGAAGGCTTATCAATACGCAGTTACCGGGGAGAAATGGTCCGGCGTGACGGCCGGCTCCTACGACCGGATGGAGTATTCGCCGCGGGAGGCAACGACGACCGACGACGGGCGGGCGTTTGATGGGACCAGCGAGTTTACGGTGAAGATCGACCCGGCGAACGAGGGAGTGAAGATTCGCCGCCGCGTCAACCGTAATCGGAGCCATGTACAACTTACCGATGTGTATGTTGATGGCCAATTGCTTGCCGATGCGCCGTGGTATGTGTGCGATCTGGCGGCTGAACCTGAGGCGGCCTTCCGCGACAGCGATTATGAAATCCCTGCCGCCTACACCCGGGGCAAGGATCGCATCACGATCAGGCTGCAGCATGTGGCGGGGCAGGTGGACGACAGCACCAATGAGTATTATTACTGGATATACTGCTACGGCCGCACGCCGATAGCAGCCGGAGCAACAATGGTAGAATAAGCTATACCACCCAAACCACGGATTATATGATAATACAGACGCCAGCGTCAAACGAAAGGATTTACCATGAAAAAAGAGTATAGGAAGCAAGATAGCGACGGCAATTGCAAACCAGTAAAAACCGGATGGGGATTATGGGCTATCGGTTGGCGGATGGCGGTTGGACTGATGTTGGCATATGGAGGCTTGAGCCGGGCGGCGGAGGAGACGGGGGTGACCGGTGCGCCTGCCCTGCCGTTTGCGTGGGAGGTGGCCCAGCGGCCGCATCCCTGGCTGGAAAATTGCGACTATCCGATGCGGCAGGTGGTCATTGACGGGGAGGTCTGGATTATTCACGTCCCTAATAGTGATGTCTATAAGGAGCAATGCAAGGTATGCCGCTTCAAGGGGCCGGACCTGGAGCACCTGGAGCGCCAACCGGATGGTTATGGCGAATTTCCGGGGGCCGCGGCCTTTCTGGGATGCGGCCTGTGGTGGGATGAGCAGACCCGGACGCTGTATGGCCTGATGCACAGCGAGTATGCCCACAACAACCAGCAGGGCTGGTGCAGCAAGAAGACCCGGCTGGCAACGAGCAAGGATATGGGTCTGACGTGGACACTGGTTGGCGATATCCTGACCCGGGCGTTGCCGAATGTGGAGGATTATGCGGGATCCTGTTTTGAAGCGGGACCTGCGGATTTCACTTTCTATGCCGATACCAGGGGCGGGTATTTCTACGTGACCTCGTGGAACTCCTTTACTCCCAAGCAGGGCAAGCTCAACGGTTTCGCGATGTACAGCGAAGTGGCCCGCTGTGCCATCGCCGACAAGATGGCGCCGGGCAAGTGGTTCAAGTTCTGCAATGGTACCTGGACCGAGCCGGGGCTGGGCGGCAAGGCCTCCCGGCTGGGATTCAGCCAGCGCGGCATCTACGGGAACACCATCTACAGTACCTATTTGAAGAAATACTTGCAAATTGGGATCCATGTCGGGATCAAGGATAACCGGGGCGCACCCGGTTACGGCTTCGAGGACCGCTCGGTTTGTATCTCGGCGTGCACGGATCTGGGCAAACAGGACTGGCTGCCGATGGCAAAATTGTTCGATGAACCCGGCAACACGACCTTTGCTTTCACCCTGGC
>JAKQBU010000004.1 GCA_029573975.1 Planctomycetota bacterium | reverse complement strand
TTCAAAATCCTGGATCGACATATAATTCACGGATTCCTCCGGCTTGTCATACCAGTTGTAGGAGAGATTCTTCCAGACGGGGGCCTGGCCGCGGAACAAGAGCTGAAAGCGTCCTTTCCAGTAGGCAAAATTGGGGAAGCTGACGATGACCTGTTTGCCCACCCGCAGCATTTCCCGCAGCAATAGTTCCGGATTTTTGACTACCTGCAGGGCCTGGCTCAATACGACATAATCATAACTGCCCGGCTCGTATTGATGCAGTCCCTGATTCAGGTCGTACTGAACGACATCGATACCCCGGCGGCAGCAGTTCACGATATCCTGGACATTGAGTGTGATGCCCGTACCTTTGATGTTTTTTTCCTGCTGCAATAATTGCAGCAGATCGCCGTTTCCGCAGCCCAGGTCCAGGACCCGGCTGTCGGGCCGGATGAGCTGGGCGATTTTCAGATGGTCCACGCGACCGCCGGCAAAGATGCTGCCGGCTTTGGGGGAGCGCACGGTTTGGGATACCGGGGAGACGACTTTTGGTTTTGGTTCCTTTTGCTCTTGCAATTGCCGGTGCGTTTGGGCCAGAAAGCCGCGCAGCAGGCGGCCCTGGATTTCCGTTTCGAGCAAAAAGGAGTCATGCCCGAAGGGGCAGTGGATATTGCAATAGGTAACTTCTTTATTTTGGGCCATCAGGGCGTCCACCAAATCCTGGCTCTGCCGGGGCGGAAAAAGCCAGTCGGAATGGTAGCTGAGCATCAGGAAGCGGCATTGCGTCAGGGACATGGCCTGGTCCAGGTTCCCGTATTGCCGGGGCAGGTCGAAGTAGTCCATCGCCTTGGAAAAATACAGGTAGGTGTTGGCATCAAAGCGGTCCACGAAGCTGCTGCCCTGATAGTCCAGATACGATTCGACGCTGAACTCATTGGAAAACTCGTACTGGTAATCTTCGCTGCGCTGGAGGCGGCGGCCGAATTTGGCATGCATGGCCTCTTCGGACAGATAGGTGATGTGCCCTACCATCCGGGCGACCGCCAGGCCGGCGCCGGGATATTTTCCCGTCTGGTAATACATGCCTTCCTGGAACTGCTGGTCGGTCAGGATGGCGTTGCGGCCCACGGCGTCAAAGGCGATCCCCTGGGCGCTGAGGCGGGAGGTGGTGGCAATCGGGATGGCGGCTGCCACTCGGCGGGGGTAGCGAATCGCCCAGTCCAGCACCTGCATCCCGCCCATGCTGCCGCCGGCCACCGCCAGCAGTTTTTCGATGCCCAGGTAATCCAGCAAGGCCCGCTGCACTTCGACCATATCGCTGATGGTAATCATGGGGAAAGACAAGCCATACGGCCGGCCGGTTTGCGGATCGATGCTGCTGGGGCCGGTCGTGCCCATACAGCCGCCCAGGCAGTTGGAACAGACGACAAAATAGAGACTGGTATCAAACGGCTTGCCCGGCCCGACCATGTTATCCCACCAGCCGGGCTTGCGGTCTTCCTTTTTGTGCCGGCCGGCCACATGGCATCGCCGGAAAGGGCGTGGGTGATTAAAATCGCATTGTCTTTTTCTCATTTAATTGGCCGTAGGTTTCATAGGCCACATCAATCGGCCCCAGCGACCGGCCGCACTCCAGATTCAGCTTATCCGCTCCTTCAAACAGACGGATATATTTTCTTTCCACCAATCCGACCGATTGGGAAAGGTCTTCGGGCTGTTCGCCGGGCTGGATCAGCATAGGACTGTTACGATTCGGCATAGGAGTTCATTTTTCGCCTTCAAAAATTCCAGGTTTTTGCTTATCATTTTATAGCACCTTCTACTGTTATGGTACGCGAAAATCCGTCAGATAGTCAAAGGTATTTTTTGAACGCTCTGACTCGACCTTACTCCCGGATTCCTGCTCCTTCGGTAAAATTTCTTTCGACAAACCTGGAATACTCGTTACAATCCGCCTATGCTGTATCTATTATTTGTTATCGGCTTTGTGTTCCTGATCAAGGGTGCGGATTGGCTGGTGGACGGCGGCTCATCTCTCGGCCGGAGGCTCCATATATCCGATCTGGTCATCGGACTTACCGTTGTCGCCTTTGGCACCTCCACCCCGGAGTTATTTGTCAATGTCATCGCCAGCATCAGAGGCAATGCCGATATTGCCATCGGCAACATTCTGGGCAGCAATATCGCTAATATCTTTCTCATTCTGGGTGTGGCCGTGCTCATCAGCCCGGTGACGGTGGGCAGAGGCACTGTCTGGAAAGAAATTCCCCTGAGCCTGCTGGCGGTTCTCCTGCTGGGGGTAATGGCCAATGACCGGCTCATCGATCAGATGGACTTTGCTGTCCTGAGCCGCAGTGAGGGGCTGGTATTCCTGGCCTTCTTTCTGGTTTTTATGTTTTATACCGCCACCATTGCCAGGCGGATCGAAGGCATGGATGATCTTCTGCCGCATAAAACATTCCCCTTATGGCGTGCCTTTCTGATGGTTTTGGCAGGCATTGTCGGGCTGGCCCTGGGCGGGAAATGGGTGGTGGACGGCGCTGTTCATATTGCCGAGCAGGCC
>JAKQBU010000568.1 GCA_029573975.1 Planctomycetota bacterium | reverse complement strand
ACCTCGAATCGGCCCGTCAAACATGCCGTGGTCGAAGGCAATGACAATCGCCGGACCGGTACTAAAAAATCGGGACAAGAGCAAATTGCTGTTTTTCACTCACATTCTCCTTTAGCAAGCCAGTTCGATCGGTATTTTTCTGTCTTGCAGTTTTTTTAAGGTTTTTTTATTCACGTCGGAATCGGTCAGCAGCTTATGATAGTCTTGGGGGCGTAAGACCTTGCACATGGCGGTTTTGTCGAATTTGCTGCTGTCCGCCACCACACAGACCCGTGCCGCCGCCGAAGCGATTTTATGGTCCAGATTGACCACCCGCAGGTCATCGGTATAGGTGTTGCCGTTTTCATCAATCGCGTCGGCGCCCATGAAGGCGATGTCGGCCCGGAATTGCTCCACGTTCTGTTCGGTGAGAGGGCCGTGAATATCCGGGGAATTGCCGCGCAGGAAGCCGCCCAGCAGGATGACTTCCACATTTTTGGAAAACTGCAATTCGGAAACGATGGCCAGCGAGGTGGTAATCACGGTAATCTTTTTTTCGCCGGCCAGCATCCGGGAGATCTCCAGGGTGGTGGTGCCGGTATCCAGCAGCACCACGTCTGCCTCTTTGACCAGTTCAGCGGCTCGCCGGGCGATCCGCTTTTTTTTATCCTGATGTAATTGCTGTTTATCGCTGAACGCAAACTCAAAGGTAAGTTTTTTGGCCAGGGCGGCACCGCCGTGCGTCCGGATGATCTCGTGGCTGGCCTCCAGCAGTTCAAAGTCCCGGTGAATCGTGATTTTACTGACCTTGAATTTCTGGGACAATTCCAGGGTGCTGACCTGTCCGGAATTGCATAATTCCTGCCGGATTAAATCCAATCGCTCGATTTGGGTGATATTGCTTTTGCTGGCGGTCATTTTGATTTCCTAGATACGGATATACTTCCAGCCGGTTACGTCGCAAATTTTTTCCGCGGTCCGGGTTTGATCCCCTTTTACCAGGGCCAAATGATGGCTGCCGCCCTGGCGGGCATAGCGGTTCAGGAATTCGGAAATATCCGGAACCTCCGGCTGGAAAATTCCCCGGGGGCCGTTGGTCCGGGGCAAAGGATCGGAACTTACCGAACCGGTCATGGCAATCAGCTGCCCCCGGCCATCCGCGGTGGAATTCAGGTTCAACAACGTCACAGCGCCCGGCTCAAATTCAAAATCCACGATGGCAAACTCGCATTGGTTTTGATCAGAAAAGGTGCTGGGAAGCAGTTTCGGCTTCTGGCGGCCCATACGAAAATTCCCTTCTCCCCAATGCTTCAGAACCAGCCGATTGTCTGCATAGCCCACGGAAAAGATCTCGCTGAAGCTGGCACAGCCGAAGGCCTGCTGCATGGCATAGACAAAACCGGCTGTGACCCAGTCGCCTTCGGCGGCATAGCCATACCCTTCACTCATCAGGACGGAACCGGCCACATGCAGCGGCTCGGCAATCGTTCGGTCATTGCATAATTCCAGAAAATTCAGGCCGAACGCACAGCTCTGGTATTTTTCCATGATCCCCCGGAGAGCGGCCTCCCCGCGAGCGGCTTTTTCGAGGATATCCCTTTTTACGGAAGCATCCAGAGTAAAGAGGGATTGGTAGGATTCCAGGCAGCGTGCCACCTGCTGCTGACTGACACTCTGCATCTGTTCGGAAAACTCCGGTCGAGATATCTCCGTATGGCGGATATTTACCTTCGTAATAAATTCTTCCCCGCCGATCTGCAAATCCAGCATATCGGCAAAGTGTCCGCCGATCTGCACCGGATGGGCCTTTTGCAGCGCCCGGATGGCTGCGCCGGCCTGTGCCCAGCTCCGCAGTTCTTTGCGGAACGGTTCCTGTTCACAATGGCCATGCAGGATGCCGAAATTCCTGCCTCGTTTTCTCAGGACATTGGCCAGATCCTGCACCGCGTGCACACCGTGATTAAAGATGATGGTATCGGCGTCATATTTTTCCGGATCCAGGCGGTACATGGTTTGCGCCGGCCAGAGCACTACCGGCACATCGATCGATACCAGGCTGGGCGCTAAGGCCCCGCTGGGGCAATACGGTGCCAGCGCCACGACCAGCAAATCCACCTTCTTTTCGGCCAGATTACGGCACTCCCTATCAATCTGCTGCGGCGTCGAGACAGCTTCGCTTACCACAAAATCGATTCCATCGATGGTACATTCCGCAATCATGGTATCCATTATCTGCTTGAGCTGCCCGCCA
>JAKQBU010000537.1 GCA_029573975.1 Planctomycetota bacterium | reverse complement strand
GATTACGCAATCTTTCCCAACGGCGACGTCATCGGCTGCGATTTCGAGGGCCGCCAGCTCTGGGCACGCAGCCTGGGCCTGCCTGATAGCATGTACGGCTAGGCCTCCTCGCTGGCAATTCACAAAAACCAGCTCATCATCCAATATGACCAGGGCAGCGCCGATGACGGCCTGTCCGAATTGATAGCCCTGGACACCCTTACGGGCAAGGACCTCTGGCGGACGAAACGGCCGGTCTCCGCCTCCTGGACGTCCCCGATCATTGTGGAAATCGAAGGTGCCTGGCAGATTCTGACCATCGCCCCGCCTTTGGTTATTGCCTATCATGCTGAAAACGGCCAGGAAATCTGGCGGGCTGAATGTGCCAGCGGCGACGTGGCTCCCTCGCCCATTTATGCCAATGGTCTGGTATTTGCCATTGAGCCGTATTCCAACTTATATGCCCTGCGCACCGGCGGCCAGGGGGATATTACCAAGACCCATATTGCCTGGCAGGCGGAGGACGGTATCCCCGATATCTGCAGCCCCGTCAGCGGCGGCGAATTCGTGTACCTGATGGACACCTCGGGACTTTTCACCTGTTATCGCACCGCCGACGGCAGCAAAGCCTGGGAAAAAGAACTCGATATTTACTTCCATTCCTCCCCCAGCCTGGTGCAGGATAAACTGTATCTCCTGTCCGATGAAGGGGAAATGATTATTGCCGAAGCCGGCAAAGAATTTAAAGAAATCGCCCGCTCACCGCTGGGGGAAAAAAGCAAATGCTGCCCTGCCTTTTTAGACGGGCGAATGTATATTCGCGGCGAGAAAAACCTTTACTGCATAGGAAGCCCGAAAAATCCATGACCGAACTCGACCTGAGTTATATTGATGCCATTGTGGCCCAAATCGGCGGCCAGCCGGATAAGGTGATCCCCATCCTGCAGGCCATCCAGCAGCAGTACCGCTATCTGCCCCAGCCGGCCCTCCAGCGGGTGTGTGAGATTACCAAAATCACGCCCGCCGCCATCGCCGGCATTTCCACGTTTTATCCCCAGTTTCGCCATCAGCCGGTCGGCCAGTATATCATCCGCGTCTGCCACGGTACCGCCTGCCACGTCAAAGGGGCTGAATCCATTCAGGATGCCCTGCGGCGGAACCTGCGGATCCCCAGCCACAAAGACACCGACCCGGACAATCTGTTCACCCTCGAAAAGGTGGCCTGCCTGGGCTGCTGCACGCTGGCCCCGGCGGTGCAAATCGAGAATATCACCTACGGCCACCTGACACCGGAATCGGTTTCCGCCATGCTCAGCGATTTCCTGGCGATGCAAAATGGAAAACCATCCCGATCGGCCGGAAAGACACCAGCCTTAGCCCCAGGTACCGGTGGAGAAATCCGCATCGGCCTGGGTTCCTGCTGCATCGCCAAAGGCAGCGAGCAGGTATTTCACGCCTTTGAACAGGCCATCGGCAAGATGCAGGTTCCGATAAAGATTAAACGGGTCGGCTGCGTCGGCATGTGTTACCAGACGCCGATGGCAGAGGTTATTGATTCACAGGGGCAATCGGCCACCTACGCCCGGATCACTCCCGATGATGCGGAGGCTATAGTTCATCGGCACTTTAAACCGCCGCACGTAACGCGGCGGCTGCGAGAGTCGATCTCCACGACCCTCGACAACCTGCTTTCCGATCAGAACTGGCAGCCGGTAACGCGTTATTCCATGAATGTCCGGGATGAGCCGGTACGGGAGTTTCTGGGCCGGCAAAAACACCTGGCCACCGAACATTTCGGCCACATCGATCCGCTCGATCTGGATGAATACCTGAAAAACGACGGATTCACCGCCCTGCAAAAATGCCTGCATAACCTTTCCCCGCAGCAGATTCTGGAACAGATACGCATCAGCGACCTGCGCGGCCGGGGCGGGGCAGGGTATCATTCCGCTTTGAAATGGGCTGCCGTCCAGCAGGCCCCGGCGGGGAAAAAATATGTTATCTGCAATGGCGATGAAGGGGACCCCGGCGCGTTTATGGACCGGATGCTGCTGGAGTCCTTCCCCTACCGTATCATCGAAGGTCTGCTGATTGCCGCCTATACCGTCGGTGCGGACGAAGGCTATTTTTATATCCGCTCGGAGTATCCGCTGGCGGTCCGGCGAATCCGGGAGGCATTAAAGGCCTGTCAGGAAAAAGGTTATATCGGTCAAAATATTCTGGGCAGCGGGTTTGGCTGCACCCTGCATATCATGGAAGGGGCCGGCGCCTTCGTCTGCGGCGAGGAAACCGCCCTGCTGGCCTCACTGGAGGGCCGGCGCGGGATGCCTCGCCTTCGCCCCCCCTACCCGGCGGAGAAAGGCCTGTGGAATCGGCCGACCCTGATCAATAATGTCGAGTCCATCTCCCTGGTACCCTGGATCATTCGCAACGGCGCGGAACAGTTCGCCGCCCTCGGCAACGAGCACAGCAAAGGCACTAAAGTTTTCGCCCTGGCCGGCAAGGTGGTCCGCGGCGGCCTGATCGAAGTCCCGATGGGAATTACCATCCGCGAAATCGTGGAACATATCGGCGGCGGCATCGCGGGCCATAAAAAGTTCAAGGCCGTGCAGATCGGCGGCCCTTCCGGCGGCTGTCTCCCCACCGAGAAGCTGGACCTGCCGGTCGACTATGAATCGCTGACCGCGGCCGGCGCGATCATGGGTTCCGGCGGCCTGGTGGTGCTGGATGAATCGGACTGCATGGTGGATATCGCCCGCTTCTTCCTGGAGTTCACCCAGAACCAGTCCTGCGGCCGGTGCACTTTATGCCGGATCGGAACCAGGCGGATGCTGGATATTTTGAACCGCCTCTGCCAGGGGAAGGCCCAGCCGAACGACCTGGCGGAGCTGGACCACCTGGCTCACAGCGTAAAGAAGGGCAGCCTGTGCGGCCTGGGCAAGACCGCGCCCAACCCCGTCCTCTCGACCCTGAAATATTTCCGGGACGAGTATGAAGCCCATCTGCAAAAACGCTGCCCCGCCGGCCGCTGCAAGGCCTTGATAACCTATTCCATTACGGACGACTGCATCGGCTGCACCCTCTGCGCCCAGCATTGCCCCGCCGAGGCCATTGCCATGACCCCCTATGAAAAACATGAAATTGACCCGGAAAAATGCGTCCGCTGCGGCACCTGCAAGAACATCTGTCCGGTCCACGCCGTGGAGGTAAAATAAATCATGCCCCGACTGACCATTGACAAGCAGAACGTTGAAGTCGCACCCGGCCAGACCATTCTGGCCGCCGCTTCCCGGCTGGGCATTGAGATTCCCACGCTTTGTTACCGGGAAGGTTGTAACGCTTCGACCTCCTGCATGGTCTGTGTCGTAAAAATCAAGGGCCGCGAATCCCTGGCCCCCGCCTGCGCCACTGTTGCCCAGGAGGGAATGATCGTCGAAAGTGAAACCGACGAAGTCCGCGCCGCCCGCCGCACCGCCCTGGAGCTGCTGCTGAGCGACCATCTGGGCGATTGCCTGGCCCCCTGCCAGAGCATCTGCCCGGCCCGGATGAATATCCCGCAAATGATCCGCCAGATTGCCGCCGGTAATATGAGAGAAGCTATAAAAACCGTTAAAAGAGACATTGCTTTGCCGGCGGTGCTGGGCCGCATCTGCCCGGCTCCCTGCGAGAAGGGCTGCCGCCGCCGGGAACAGGATGAGCCGCTGGCCATCTGCCTGCTCAAACGCCATGCCGCCGACGTGGACCTGGCCTGCGGCACTCCTTACCTGCCTGACTGCCGCCCGGCCACCGGCAAAAAAGTCGCCATCATCGGCGCCGGCCCGGCAGGACTGGCAGCCGCCTGGCATTTATTGCAATTCGGCCATGCCTGCACAATCTATGACCGTAATGACAAGCCCGGCGGCAATCTACAGTATGCCGTACCGCTGGATAAACTGCCCCGCGAGATTCTTAATGCAGAGATTGGGCTGATCGAAAAACTGGGGGCTGTCTTTGTGCTCAATCAGCCCATTCAGGATAAATCTGCCTTCGACCGGTTACAAAATAATTTTGACGCTGTTTTAATTGCCGCCGGCAAAATGACGCCCGCCCAGCTCCAAACCTGGAAGCTACCCGCCGCCGAAACGGGCATCCGGGTCAATCCGCAAACCAGCCAGACGGAGATTCCCGGCGTTTTCGCCGCCGGTTCGGCTGTGCGGGAGCTGAAAATGGCTGTGCGGGCCGAAGCGGACGGTAAGACCGCCGCCTATGCCATCGATCAGTATCTCACCGGCCAAACCATCACCGGCCTGCCCAAAGAATTCTCCACCCATATCGGCAAGCTGCAAAAGGGGGAAATCGAATCCTTCATGCAGGAGGTATCGACCCATCCCCGCCAGGTACCGGCTGACCACGCAACTGCCGGTTTTACCGCGGAACAGGCCCGCACCGAATCGTTCCGCTGCCTCCACTGCGACTGCCGTAAGCCCGACACCTGCAAACTCCGGATCTACTCCCAGCAGTATCAGGCAAACCCCAACCGCTACCCGGGCGACCGCCGCCCCTTCGAGATGCAAATCCGTCATCCGGAAATCCTCTTCGAACCGGGCAAATGCATCGATTGCGGCCTCTGTGTCCAGATCTGCGAAAAAGCCCGGGAACCGCTGGGCTTCACCTTCATCG
>JAKQBU010000520.1 GCA_029573975.1 Planctomycetota bacterium | reverse complement strand
AACAGTGCATGGCCGCCCAGGGCGGTCTCGGTGGAAATTCCATACCCCGTCTCCAAAATGCTGCCGAACCGCACATAGTTGAACCAGCACCAAAACCCAAGAAATACTCCCGTGCCTGACAGACCGGCTATCAACCATTTGCCCAAGGTTTGAACTTTCTTGTTTACAGATATCAGTTCCTCTATCGCAGCCGCCAGAAATATCGGCAAAGCAGTCAAAACGGATGGCAACCGGAAGAATATCGCCACACCCAGCATAAGACACAACAGCCAGGCATATAAAAACCGCCTCTGCCGCTGATTCTTTACCATAAACCAGACCGCCGCCAGCAAAAACAAAGCGATCTGGGTCTGTTCCTGCGTAATCACGGCATAATGAAAGGTCATAGTCGCAAACGCCAGGAGCATTGCCGTTAAAACCGCTGCCCTCTCACTGCCGCCCAGCAGCACAATCAGCCGATAGAACACCCACACCAGCAGCGCGCCAAGTAATGGAAATAAAACAATCGATGCCAAAAACTGCGCCAATAAATCCGCCTTCTCCGGGCTGCAGGAAGTAAAACGTTCGAGCAGCAAACCAAAACCGGCAAACGGCAGCAGGCACACCGACTGGCCCAGCCCATAGAAGGTATAGCGCCGGCCATCCACCCCCACTGCACAATTCCGCGTCTGCTGCGAATCCTCCAGCGCCACCGTGCCATGACGCAAAAGCTGTCGGCTTACCGACCAGCGCACCTCCGTATCTCCCGGCAGATTGCCCGGACCGGCAGCGCTGTACAGAAAAAACACTGCCAGAAATAACAACATCCCTCGCCTCCGCTTCATTCGTATTCCTATTTCACCACAGCGAATTAATTCGGCATCTTACGCGGCGCGGCATGTCGCTCCGCCAGCGGCCGGAAATACTCGATCACCCGCGGCAAACCCTCCTCCAGCTTTACCTTCGGCTGCCAGCCCAGCGTCTGCTTGGCCAGCGATATGTCCGGCTTGCGGCGCACCGGGTCATCCTTGGGCAGCGGCTTATACACAATTTTGGAAGAGGAGCCGGTCAGCCGGATCACCAGCTCGGCGATTTCCTGTATGGTCCGCTCATCCGGATTGCCGAAATTCATCGGCCCCGTAATACCCTCTTTATTCATCAGCCGCATCAATCCCTCCACCAGATCGTCAACATAACAGAAGGACCGCGTCTGACATCCGTCCCCGAATATCGTGATCGGCTCGCCCCGCAGGGCCTGCAGGATAAAATTGCTCACCACCCGGCCGTCATCCGGACTCATCTTCGGCCCGTAGGTATTGAAAATCCGCGCCACCCGGATATCCACCCCGTTCTCCCGGTGATAATCGAACATCAGCGTCTCGGCCACCCGCTTGCCCTCGTCGTAGCAGCTCCGCGGACCGATGGTATTGACATTGCCCCAGTACTCCTCCGTCTGCGGATGCACCTCCGGATCGCCGTATATTTCCGACGTCGAGGCCTGCAAGACGCGGGCCTTGGTCACCTTCGCCAGGTCCAGGCAATGAATCACGCCCAGCACCGAGGTCAGCACCGTTTTCACCGGCGACCGCTGATAATGAATCGGGGAGGCCGGACAGGCCAGATTATAAATGCAATCCACCTCCACCCGGAACGGATCGGTCACATCCTGCCGGAAGATCTCCAGATCGTCATGGTGCAGCAGATGCCGGATGTTGTTCCGGCTGCCCGTATGAAAATTATCAATGATAATGACGGAATGTCCCTCGTTCAGCAACCGTTCGGTCAGATGGCTGCCGATAAATCCCGCCCCGCCTGTTATCAATATCCGCATAAAATATTCCCTTATTGTAGTAACTTCTAAAATTGTAGGGTGGGGCTTGCCCCACCGTTTCTTGGTAGGGTGTGCAACTCATTGGACACGCGGTTTTATATGCGTCCCCATATACTATTCCACCGTCCGTTGGTCATTCCTGCGAAAGCAGGAATCCAGATTTTTATTCACCCCCGTATTATCTAACACAACGCCCAACGGAAGCGTCATATAACATTCCAACCTCACGTCGAGAAAATTGGACTCTTGTCCACTTGTCCCACCGATTCCCTATCCCAGCCCCGCACGTAAGTAAGGGGGTAATTACACTCGTTGTAATCGATACCACATTTTTCTCTTTTTTACCTTTGATTATTTCATTACAATTTCGACGGATCGTATTTACGAAGCTTTTTACTTATACTTGGATTTCTTTTTACGATCATTTCATGCAGATAAGACCAGTATTCGGAAACCAGAAGATTCCCCTGCATATTGCTACGAACAAACGAGGCGGTTTTCAATACCCGGTGGTTTTTAAAATCCTCCAAGAAAAGGGGAGAGTCAAGCTTGCATAACTGCTTGA
>JAKQBU010000495.1 GCA_029573975.1 Planctomycetota bacterium | reverse complement strand
CCGCCTCGAGGTCCTCGAACGACCGCAGTTTGCCGTGCCAGATCCGCTGGCTGCGCATCTGCCCGCCCCAGGCCCGCACCACGGCGTAGAAATGGTCCTGCTGCGTATCGACCGTCGCCAGCAGCACGGCGGCCCAGTCCGGCACGATCCCCTCCTCCGCCTCTTCCGCCTGGCACATCTGGCTGAACCGGTCGGAGTACATCCGGTTCACCTGGGCCTCGAACGGCTCGCCGAGCTGCCCGGTCCGGAACAGGTATGACGCCTCCTGGTCCCCCTCCGCCTCGATGAACTTGGCGGCCAGGTTGCCCCATTGCTCCCACAGGCAGTACAGCGCCGAAATCTGCATCCCGACCCGCGTCTCGGGCGGAAAGCTCCGCACCGCTTCCACATTGACAAACACCCCGTCCTCGGCCCAGTCCTGGTACTGCCCGCTGCTCCAGCGTCCCGCGTTGACCAGGGCCGGCTTTTGCTCCTCCGGGATCGGCCCGCCGCAGGCAGCGCACTCGTACCAGGCCGGCAGCTCCCCGCCGCGGATCCGCCGGGCCAGCTCTTTTTTGTCCGCCAGGTCCGCGGGCTTGCGCCATTTGAGCTGGGGAAACAGCAGCCGCTGGTAGGTGCCGCAGCGGGGGCAGGGCACGAAATAGAAAAACAAATAGTCGCTACCCTCGAACAGCCGCCAGATCTTGCCGAACCGGTCGGTTGGGCTGGACACATTGATTTGCAGTTTCCGGCCGCCGTAGGAGCGCAGCCGCATCTCGGTCAGGCCCACCGGGTCCCCCTCCCGCCCGGCGAACGGCACAAACTTATCCACCTCATCGTTCAGCACCCGCCGCATCGGGTCGGAGGCCATCGACGAAGGCGAGCCGCTCCACATCAGGGACAGCAGGAACCCGTTGCGCAGCCGGATCTGGCCCCGCTGGGCGTCGGCCGACCGGCTGGTCATCAGCCGCCGCAGCACCGGCGTCTCCCGGAAGAGCGGCAGGATCCGCCGGCTGACGATGTCCTTGCCCTTCTTTTCGTCCGGCAGCGTGATCCCCACCGGGTCCGGCTCGTAGTCCGCCCAGTAGCCCAGCACGCAGCGCATCGCCTCCGAGAATCCGATCTGGGTTGCCTTGCAGATATTCAGCGCCACCAGCCCGGGCCGGGCCGTGATATCCATCGCACCCTTCAGGTACGGGGCCGCTTCGTTCCGCCAGGGTCCGGTCCGGGCCGACTGGTCCTGTTTCAGGAACCGGTGCCGCTGGGCCCACTGGCTGGGCCGCAGCCGCTCCCGCGGCCGGAAGATATTCTTTACCTCTTCACTCCAGCGCATGATACACTCAGATTGGAAGCACCACCGCGTTCACACCGGTTGCCTTGGATACTTTTTCCACGCACTCCCGGCTGCACGCGATCAGTTCCGTGGTTTTGATCCCGTCGAACCAGTTTTTCACATACCATTGGTCCGGCTTAAACCAGTTCCTGCCGTTATAGATTCCCGGCTCACGCTTGCCGCATCCATCACATATATATTCAACACTCATGCTTCATCCTTTCTGCGGCGAGCCGCCAATTTGCATTGTTCGCTGCCCGGATCAAACGTCCGGCAAATATCAGGGCGGGTTTTATAAATCGCACAATGGTTTTCTATGGTCAGAAATGGACAGCACATAGAGGCTCCGCCCGTAAGCAAAAACTTGCCCGAATAGGTGCCATATTCTTCTCGCTCTTCCGGTAGATTTTTGAGTGGTTTGGCTACAGCCATTATTCGCGGCTCACGGATTACGTCGTCCAAATCGACTTCGATAATCAAATGACTGCAGCAATGTCCACATTTTTTACATCTCATTGTTCATCCTTTCCGGCTTTCTTTAGCGGCCGCCTTTTTATTCTTTGCCCCCTTTTTCTCTGTGCCCTCTGTGGTTGCCTTTCTTTTCTTCGTGCCCTTCGTGGCCTTCGTGGTTAATTTCTTGCCGCCCTTCGGTGTGCCGTCCGCCTTCAGGCCCGCCCAGCTTTTCGGCTCGGTGAATCCTTTCCGACCCGCCACCAGGTCATAAACATCTTTCACCTCCACCCCGATCAGCTTGCCGATCCGCCCGGCCTCTTCCACCAGTTTCTTCGGGGTCTGTGTCACCGCCCCATGATACACCAGCCGCTTCCGCAGCTCCGGCCGCACCTTCTCCCACAGCGCCTTCCTTACCTCCGCCTCCGTGCCTTTCATCCGTGCGTCATAGTTAGTCCAACTGGGTGCCTCCGGGCCAAACCAGTGTATTTCCACGCCGAAGATCGCCGCCAGGGCCGGCACGGTTTTGCCGCAATCGAAGCCAGGCTGTTTCGCCAGGTCCGCCAGCTCCGCCTTGTCAACAATATCCTGCATATCCAGCAGCACCTGGGCATAGCGTTTGGCCTCCAGCTCCGCCCGCCGCTGCTTCAGGGGTTTGGCCGTCGTTCCGGTTCGTTCCGTTTTGGTTCGCGCTGCGGTACCAGGCCCGCCCGGCCGGATCCACTGGAGCTGGCCGGCTTTCTTGCCGTCCACGATCATCGCCGGCTGGGCGCCCGGCGCCTCTTTTTTAGCCGGCTGATATTCGTGCGTGGTCAGGATGTGCTGCTGGCAGGCCTCCTCGATCTCCCGCCGCTCGTGCCATTCCAGGTTTTTGCCGGCGGCGATCCACGCCAGCTTCGGGTGTTCCGCCCGCAGCCGGGCCGCCTGCTGCTGCAAGTGCGCCAGCCGTTTCTGCTGGTAGCAGGCCGGGTCCAGGCATTTCTCGTCCTTCTGAATCTGGTCGGGTAGGTCGGGTAGGTCGGGTTCGTCGTGGAACAGGCCCGGCTCATGGCCGCTGCGTTTGGTGCATCTCGCGCAACTGCCCGCCGCCGGCACCAGGGTCTCATCGTCGGAGTCCCACGGGCAATCCGCCAGCACGCCCAGCCAGCGGTTGATCCGCTGCTCCATGTCATCCACCGACATATCGCTGTACAAAATATGCGACTCGTACAGATTCTCCTGCGTGCCCTTCGGCAGCCGGGCCAGCAGGGCCAGGTGGCCCGCCGTCATCCACTGCACACACTCCTCGTCCTCATCTTTCCCGGCCAGCGCCTTGCTCCATTTCTTGCTCAGGTTGGAATGGATCATGGCCCGCGTCCGCACCCACTTCTCCGACCGGCCCAGGATCGCCGCGGCCGCCCGGGCGTCCCCCCGGTGTTTCTCCAGCAGCACCGCCGCCGCCTTGCCCTCTTCCAGCGGCGTCAGGTCCTGCCGCTGGTAGTTTTCCGTAAAGGTGATCGCAAACGCCGCCTCGTCGTCTAGCTCCCCGTGATCGATGGCCGGGATCGTTTCCAGGCCCGCCGCCTTCGCCGCCCGCCAGCGCCGCTCACCGCCAGCAGTTCGTAGGCCGGCGCCAGCCCGCCGCGCTCTTTCATGGACGGGTGCAGCCGCACATGCACGGGGATCAGCACCCCGCTGGCCTTCACGCTGTCCACCAGTTCCGTGAACGAGGCGTCTTTCTCCCGGATCACCCGGCAGTTGTCCGGGCTGGGAACTATCGCCGCCACCTTCGCCGTCACCAATCTCGCATCGTCTTTCACCATCGCATTTCTCCTTAGCTAGTAGAATCTTTAAACAGAGGGAACCGGTCCAAAACATTTTGGATCCGTCTCTCCGCGATCTCACAATATCCCTGGTCTAATTCAATCCCCACGAACCGGAATCCCTCCAGCAGCGACGCCTTGCCGGTGGAGCCGCTGCCGCAGAACGGGTCTAGGATAATCCCCTCCGGCGGCGTCACCAGCCGGCACAGATACCGCATCAATTCCGTCGGCTTAACCGTAGGATGATAATTGCCGCGCGGGGCGGTAATGGCTCCCATTCGTTCTGCGTGGGCATCGGTACGCATATTATAGCTGCCTGATTTTTTGCAAATAAAATCTTCCAGCCCCTCATCCCGATCTTGTTTGCTGGCTTTGGCACAATAGAAAAACCGCGCCGCAGAACCGAAACCGTCACCAATAAATATTTTCCCCGTCCCACAAGTTTTGCTTTCGTTAAAGGACGATCCGTAATATATTTTTTTCCCTTCTTTTGCTTTGATGCTTGTATTACTAAATGAATCAGGAAATAATTCCATCACCTCTTCCGATCCATCATGGATCACGTTGGCCGGCCAGCGGCCGATTGTAGGCTTGGCTTCTCCAGCCTTCCATCTCCCGGAATATGTTTGATTTTGCCCTCCAGCAGCGCCGCCCCAACCCGCCCGGTCCGTTCCAATCCTGCATCCATCCACATTGATTCCGCCCGTGCCATAGTGCAGGACATTCTCCACAACTGTCCCCGCCAGCGGCTTTCGCGCCACCAGGATCGGCTCCCAGGCAGGCTTCAGGGCGGTTCCCCAGCCATCCCATTGTTTGGCGGCCGCCGTGGCGGGTGCCGTAATATCCATCGTCTTTTCCTTTGTTTCCGCCCACGGCCTCCTCCAGCCTTCGTTCATATTGGCACTACCGGCACTGGGCGTCTTGCGAATCTGTCCCACTATTTCGCGCTCCGCCCCCGCGGCCTTATCCATCGCCTTGCTCACGTCCAGCGATTTGGGAAAGCCGCTGCCATAGACCCACATAATACAATCCCGGATCTCCCAGCCGGCATCCTCGATCGCGCAGGCCAGGCGGTGAAAGGTCCGGGTTCCGCCAAAGGCCAGCAAATGACAGCCGGGCTTGGCGGCCCGCAACGCCGCTCGCCAGAACTCCTCGCCCGGCACGCCATGATCCCAGTTTTTCCCCATGAACGACAGGCCATAGGGCGGGTCCGTGACTAGGGCGTCGATGGAGTTTTCCTCCATCCCCTTCATCACCTCCAGGCAGTCACCCTGTATAATCTGATACTCCATCTTTTTTTTCTTTGTCCTCTGTATTTGCTTTTTCTTTTTTTTTCTTCTCTGCGATTCTCTGTGCTCTATGCTTCTGTGATTGCCTTTTTTTTATTTTGGCCGGCCGCCGCTCACCAGGGCCGGGATCTCTTCGTTCAGGATCCGCACGATCGCGGCCTGGTCCGCCGGCCGTCGCTCTTCCGCCGAGATCGCCCCGGCGATGCGTTCCGCCAGCCGCCCGGCGGTCCGCCGTTCCAGTTCGTCAAATTCGCCCGGCTCTTTCGCCCAGGCCTCCCGGCAGCGCAGCACCGCCGCCTCGATGGTCTCCCGCATCTCCACCTCCCACTCCCCGGCCCTGGCCGCTGCCTTCTTGGTGCCGGCCGCCTTCCCGCCCGCCCCCCGTCCGATCGGCAGCAGTCCCTCCGTCAGTTCGTCGCTCAGCCGCTCCAGTTGTTTCCGCACCGCCCAGGCCCGGTCCAGCCGGTCCAGCTCCACCGTTTGCCGCTCCACCAGGCGGCCGTCCATCAGTTCGCACTTGGCCTTAAGCAGGGCCGCTTTGTGCTCCCGCTCATCCGCCTGGGCCTTCAGCAGCCGGTCGGCGTTCAGGTTCTTCCGGCCCAGCTCCTCCGTAAGCTGGGCTGACTGCCAGGCCCAGACCGCCTTCAGGTCATACCGGTCCCGCGCCAGCTTCGGCAGCCCCCGCTCCTTCACGTACCGCTGCACGGTCCGGCGGTTCACCTCCAGCAGCCGCTCGAGCTGCTCCCCCGTCAGCACCGGCAACCCCGCGCGGCTGTTTTTATCGCCCTCCTTCGTTTTTTTTCCGTGCGCCCGCCCGCCGCCGCCGGCCGCGATCTTCCCCCCGGCCGGCGTTTTCGCCGCCTGGTTTTCCCCGCCCGCCGGGCCTGTCGTTATCTCTTTCATGCTGTCGTTATTGTCGCCCCCGTCACTGTTTTTCCATTTTTCTCGCATAATTAGATCGCGCGTACGCGCGGTTAATAAGGCACCCGCGCGCCCGCGCTAAAACAGGTGTCACGCCGCCCGCACCCCGCTCCGCCGCCTCCCCCCAAACCGACGACACCCCGAATTTTTTCCCCAAATTCGTCCAAAGCGCGGGGCTAACTCTAGCCCGCACGGGCAGAAGGCAGGAAGGACCCGCAGAGTAAAGTGATTCGATGCGTTGTTCCGTGCGATATTTTTCATGGTATTTTTTTCTATAAACGGCAGGCGGAATATCATCGTCCGCCTGCCATTGAATTACTTTGGACGCGAATCGTTCCTGTATGGATTTCACTAACCATAGTCGGTTTTCCAAATGACAATGATTATCACCCGCGGCGTAGCCGCGATCCGTTTGTCAATCCACTCCGCCCGATCCATCACCCGGATCAACATCAGCCAGTCATAGAACTGGAACGTGATCATCGTCAGATAACAAATCAAAGCTCTGCGTGAATCCAGCGGGGTCATGTCTATACGATCAAACCGCAGGTGTAATGGGTTGGCTCTTGGCGGCAATGATACTGTCCTTGCGTTTACTGTCCGCCGTTGCTCCGATCCCCAGGATCGTGCCGACCACCCCCAGCAATCCCATGCCGGCGGTCGCCAGCCCGGCTCCGGTCAGGTTGCCGCTCAATAGCTGCCCCCCGATCTCTGAGACGGCCGCAAACACCTCCGCCTTGATCGCGTCCTGCCGGTCCAGGTCCGCCGCCCCGGCCTCGATCCGGGCGTTGATCGCGCTGACTTCCTGGTTATACGCCTCGATCGCCAACTGGGCCGCGGCCCGTTTCTGCTCCAGGTCGGACTTCACATCGATCGCCTGCCGTTCCAGCTCCTGCCGCGTCACCTCCGGGTAGCTGCCATCGGCCGCCGGCCGCAGCCCCAGCGTGCGGGACTGGCAGCCCATAAACGTAACCGCCCCGGCCAGCACCAGGCCGCACAGCAGCAGCCCGATCACGGTGTAGCGGTAATGGTCCACAAAGTTCAACAGTTTATGCAATAGGTCGTTCATGATTTTTTTCCTTTCCGTTCGTTTTTTTGTTTTTTGTTTATCGCCTCAGCCTGGTTTCATTAGCAGACCAGCTAGGGCGGCGGCGACGACGGGGACGGTTTGAGTCCCAGCCCGTGGAGTTTGCGGCAGTTGCTCACCCAGATCTTCATCACGTTGTTTTCCCCGCGGCCGCGGTTGCCGCGCTGCTGGAGCGTACGCAGTATTTTTTGCAGGTCCGCGATCAGCAGGCAGATCAGCTCCCCGCCGCCTTCCCGGTCCCATGCCTCCACCAGCCGGTTCTCTATACAGGCTGCGTCCTTGCGGGCCTCCTGCCGGGCGTAGTCGCTCGCCCCCAGCGGCGGCTCCAGTTGCGGCAGCAGCTTTTTGCACCAGCCCAGTGCCCGGTCGATCACCTGTTCGCGGGCATAGCGGGGATTGGGCGATAGCCCCTCCAGCAAACACCGCCGCGGATCCTCCCGCATCACCTCGAGCGCGTCGATATCCCAGGGCAGCAGCGAGCCGCCTGGTCCGTATTTTTGTGAAGTCGGTTTTCCATCTGGCTGATCTTTTAGGCCGGGTTCGTTTGGGTCGGGCTGGTATGGTTCGCTGATAGTTTCTTTTATTTGCCGGGCGCTAGCCCCTTGCCGGTCCGCGGCCCCCGCTCGGCTCTTCGGCTCCTCGGCCTCTCGGCTTTCGGTTCTCGGCCCGTTCGGCTGGGTCATCGGTTCGGCGTTCGGTTCCTCCTCCGCTCGGCTCTCGTCCTCTCGGTCCTCGGCTTTCGGTCTCGGCTCGGTTTCCTCGGGGCCGCGGACCGGCAAGCCCCTCGGTTCTCCTCCAGCCGGGCCATTTGGTACGGCAGCGGAGCTGGCCCGGATCGGCGCTTCCTCCGCCGCGCCGGAACTTCCGATTCCGATTAGATTTTCTTTCAGATTACCATTCTGATTCCGATTATATAAGGCCGCCGGGTTGGTCGCGAATAGCCCCCCCTCGTCGCCGACAACCCCCGATGGCGGTTTGGCCCCGGCCGTCTCCATGCTCATGGGGTACTCATCCTCCACCGCAAAGGCACACTCCGCGATCTCAATCAGGCCGCACTTTTTCAGGATCAGCAGGTCCTCACGCACCTGGTCAGGCTCAAATTGCAGCTCCTCTGCGATCCACCGCGGCCCCATCGTCTGGTTCAGCCGGTCCAGAATCCAGCCCCGCCGCGTGGGCAGCACCGCATCCGGCAGCTCTTTTTTGTCTTTGGCCAGGCCCAACAATCCTTTATACAGCCCGCACACGCGAGCCGCCCGCCCCCGCCCGGCCGTCCGGGCGATCTGGATTTCGAACCCCCGCGCCCGTTCCGGCTCGACGCTGGAATAAAACCGCGCATAATTTAACGCGGAAATACGCAGCGGCTGGCCATCCTTCCACTCGCCCCCCTCCTTATTAACCTCATTGAGCAACGCCCAGTCCACCATCCTCCATGCGTGTGCCATAGCTGTATCCTTATATATAGCGATCTAAAATTTATACCCCAGTAACGCCATTACCAGCGGGGCCGGCCGCCAGGGCCGGCAGCTCCACCTCAAACAAGCCAAGCCGGCCTCTCACCGGAAAAGGCTCGTCAATCGGCACGATATCCTCCAGCACCCAGGCCGCGGCCTCAGAGTAAACCGGGCAGAAGGCCCACGGTTCGTCCGACACCACCATCGGCCGGCAATCCGCCAGCCGGCAATAGCACACTGCCACGCCTTTCGGGAACGCATCGTAGATCATCCCCAGCCTCTCCAGCTCGCCTGCCAACTGGCGGTAGGCCTGGTTGTCCATTTTTTTCGAGGCCACAATCAGCAGCGGACCGCGGTACGTGGTAAGCCAGGACCGCGTTTCAATCAGTTTATGCCCGCGGGCAATCAGGCTCGCCCACGGCTGTTTCACACACAACGCTTTCATCATCGATCCTTTCTCCATTTGACGATCCCCTCGACCGCCAGGGCCAGAAAGATCACATCCCGCGCCAGCAGGCTCCACAGCCCCGCCTGCCCGTGCAGCACCGCCGAGAGGCTGTTGCTCACCAGCCACAGATAGAAGCAGCCGCGCAGCTTGCGGTTATTCAGCCACACCCCGGCCACCGCCAGGACCATCGACACCATACCGATCGCTTCTGTCAGCATCGCCTAGGCTTCCCCCGCCATCAGGTCCTTGACCTTCCGCTGCCGCTTCTTTTTGCCGGGCTTGGCCTTTCCCTGTTTGGATGGCTTTTCTTCGCCATCGGGTTCGTCGCCATCGCCGTCACGTTCCGCGGCCTCTCTCTCCTCCAGCTCCTCCCAGTCGTCGTCCGCCGGCTCCTTGGCTTTCTTTTGGTCGGGTTGGTCAAACAAGTTCTCATCGCTGCCGGCAAACATGTTCGGCTCGCCCGGCTCGATGACGATCGTCACCTCCTCGGCGTCCTTGACCCACTGGGCCAGCTTCTTGAACTGGGCCGAGCTGAAGGCCAGGCCGTCGAACCGCGGCTGATCGCCGTCGGCGTCCACCGCGCAGTTTTTGATCCGGCACAGGCTGGCCTCGCCCTCCAGGCTGACGCGGACCTGCTCCTGGTCCTGGATCATGCGGTAGATCTCCTGGTGTTGTCCCATATTCAGCCGCATCCGCCCCAGCTTCAGGCTCACGCCCTTGGCGCTGAGCAGACATTTCTCAATCGTTACCGTCGTCTCAATCTTCATGCGTTTTTCCTTTCAATAAAATCAGTTCCTTTTCTCTGCATCTCCAACATTTACTTTGCTTGCCCCATGGTCGATTTATATCGTTCACCACCGTGCCACAAACCGGACAAACAAAATTCTTTCTTGGATCACTCATTTGTTCGCTAACTCCAACAAAACATCTGCATGGCATGGCTGATCTAAGGGACACCAACAGGCCAGATTTTTGCCGCGCAGTTCATGAATATTCTCCAGGATTTCCAGCCTGTTTTTTAATATGGAGGTAGAAAACATAAACGCCGCAAACGATGGCACTCCTTGCAACATATAACGGAACAACCGAACCGCCAACCGCCGGTCAATTCCCTGATTTTCCCACAGGTCACCAACTATAAATGGATTGCCCCATTTTGTGCCACGACCGACATAAACAGTATTGGGCGGCATTTTCCAGCCCTTGGTTCGTTTTCTTTGGACGCGAATCGGCGTCTTTGCAGTGAACATATATGCTCTGCTATCGCTCATTGTTTCACCTTCGGCCACTGCCGGACCCGTAAATCTTCCGGCCATTCGTTCATGTCGTGGCTGATTTTGCCATCGATCTCGATCTGTTTGACAAAACACGGCACGCCCGCCGCATGGCACTGATTGATGATGGACCGCACCCATTCCAGCTTGCAGGGGCGCCGTCCCGGTCCGGTTTCCGCACCGACGATCACCCAATCAATTCCGCCGCACAAATAATTGCGATAACTGCTGATACCATAGCCAAATTCCCAGTGACGGCCGCAGGCACACAGGGTCATACCGGGAGGCGAATCTTCGTCTGCATCCGAAATCTCATACATTTCAGGAGCCAGTCTTGTTTCCCACAGCAGCGGCTCCAGACTTACAAACCGCACCGCCGCCGGGATCTGAAACAGCTTTTTCGCCCGCCAGAGATAGTCAGGATGTTCGATAGTGACACCCAGCCAGACATTGTCACTAAATCCATATACCCCGGACCTGCTCCACTTACCATAAAAATCATGGGCACGATCTATCCGCTTGGTTAATATCTGGAACGTGTGTTGCCGGCTGGCTATGGTGATGCGAGATATCTGGCCAATCCATTCATCGGGCACATCTTCATGGAAAATATCCGTCATCGAACCGGTGAATATCATGCTCGGTTTTTTCCGTTTCAGCGGCTCCTCCAGTCGCTCCGAATGAAACTGAATTTTTTGCGGCAAATGAAATCGCTTATTGATCGCTGCGGCGTAGCAGTTCTGGCAGCCTTCACTAATGGGGCTACACCCCGTAATCGGATTCCAGGTGTAATCCGTCCACGCGATATTTGTTTTATTCATTGCCTTTCTCCGTTTTCTCTGTGACCTCTGTGGTTGCCTTTTTCTTCGTGCCCTTCGCGTCCTTCGTGGTTAAACTTTCTGCCCCGTCCGGCAGCAGCAGCGCGCAGAAGCGCTGCAGGTTGGCCGGGGTTAAGGGCTGCACGCCGTAGCAGCCCAGCGCGGTCGTCCGCCGCCGGCTCCAGTCCAGCAGCAGCCGGTACTGCTGCCGGTCCAGCAGCAGGTGGCCGTGGGGATCCTTGGTAATGTTCCAGCCGCGGACGCGGAGCTGCCAGAGCTGCTGGCTGATGCTCTGGCGGGCCTTATCGAGCGGCACCCCGGGCAATAAATCATCCGCCAGTGACGCCGCCGTCGCCGCGGGCGGTGCCGGCGAGAGGCTCAGCAGGATTTCCAGCATCAGCCCGTTTTTTTTCCGTTCCTTCATCGTTCGTTCCTTTCGTCAGCTCAGCTTCGTCCGTTCCTCGCGGTCGATCAGGTCCTGCTGCCGCCGCGTCATCATCCCCTGGAGCACCTGCTCATACCGCTGGTACTCCCGCACCGACACAACCGCATAGCGGATCGCCGTCAGGGCACTCCAGGCCCGCCGCGGCCCGTACCGCAGCAACTGCGTATCGACTGTCCGGTACAGCCGCCCGTCCGTCAGGCGGCAGTCCGCTCGCTGCCGCCGGCGGATCTGCTCCAGCAGCCACAGGTAGTCCCGGCGGTCCTCGACAAAGCCGTGGATATCGTCCGCCTGCTCCGCCGCCGCCGCGGCCTCCTCGAGCCGTCCGGCGGCCAGCAGCCGATCGGCCGCCAGCATCTGCCGCCGCCAGCGGGCCTGCCGGGCCAGTTGGGTGCGGTTCACCATCAGATGATCGGCTGGCCGTTCAATCTCTACCATCGACTCACCTGCCTTTCCGTTTTGTTCACGCCTTCACTCCGTTTTTCTTCGGGTCCTCTGTGTTCTCTATGCTCTCTATGGTTGCCTTTTGTTTTAATACCAGTTTTGGAACTTCTCCCAGGCTGCCAGGGGCCGCGGCGGGCGGCTGGCGGCCTTGACCTGGCCGCTGGCGTGGAAGCCGATCTGGCATACCGGGCAGATCCGCAGGTTGCGGAGCTGCCAGTGGCCCTCCAGGAGCTGGTATTCCCCGCTCACCGCCGACCCGCCGCACACCGGGCAGGGCGCGACGGCCAGAAACGTCTCGCTGTCCCCCAGCGGCATCCGTGCCATGACCGGTAAATCCATTTTTACTTACTTTCCTCTCTGTGCTTCTCGGTGTGCGCCGGGGTCGGGTTTGTGGTTGCCTTTTCTTTTTTCTTCGT
>JAKQBU010000489.1 GCA_029573975.1 Planctomycetota bacterium | reverse complement strand
GCGGCCCAGGGCCAGAATCGCCAGTCCCCGGATCCGATCCGCCGCCTGGGTATCGCCTTCCGGATCTTCATACTGAAGGCACTGCCGCACCAGTTCCAGGTTAGTCTCATCCGCCAGCTTGCCCAGCGCCCGTATAGCAGCCAGTTGTACCTCGATCTGCGGATCATCCGCCAGGGTGGTCAGCATCGCAAAAACATCGGGGCCGCCGAGATATTCCAGACCCGAAATCGCGATCAGGCGGTCATCCGCGTAACCGCTGCTGGCATATACCAAAAGCTGTTTGAGAACTTTCTCTTCGCCCAACCGGCCTAATGCTTCCGCCGCCTGCAGGCGGACTTGGACCACCTGATCTTTTTTCCGCAGCGCTTGCCACAATTTGGCTTTACTGTCCTGGCGGGGCGTTTTATTGCCCAGCTTACTCAGCAGAAAGCAGGATTGCCCGGCTAGAGCAGGATCAGAACCCAGCAGGGCGGCGTCATACCAGGCTTCAAACCGCTGGTCGCCGAGTTTTTCCAGGGCGTAACCCGCTGCCAGCCGCACCGAGACGTTTTCATCCTCCATCATCTGCAGCAGGATCGGCTGGGCGGCATGGTCTTGGATGTCACCGGCAGCGACAGCGGCGGCAAATCGGACGGCCGGTACCGGATCGTGTAGAAATTTGCGGATTTTAGCCGGTGTTTCCGGGCCAGCCACCTCAGCCATGGATTCCAGGGCATGGCAGCGGTGCAGGGCATCTTCGCTTTGCAAGCCTTCCTCCAGCACCGTATGCAGCCGCTGTTGAAGCTGGTCATCGGTGACGCTGTTTTCCAGCGGCAGGTTCAGAGGAGAATCCTGGCAGCCGAAGAGGGCAAAAGAAATCAAAAACAGAACAGGTAAGGGCATGATTTTTTTCATTTTATAACTCGTCATGACAAAAGATTTCCGCCAACTCTCCCATCAGGAATCCGTGTTTTCCGATTTTAACTCTCGGCCCATCAGGTCGGCGATAGCCTGCATCACGGATTTCCCTTCGGAAACGATTTCATACACCGCCCGGCAGATGGGCATTTCCACTTGATGGTGTTGGGCCAGCTCGACCAGGCTGCGGCAGGTATTGATGCCTTCCACTTCCCCGGGAATTTTCCCCTGGGCGTACGCCACGGATTTTCCCTTGCCGATATATTCCCCGAAGCAGCGGTTCCGCCCTTTGGGGCTGATGCAGGTGGTGACCAGGTCGCCCATTCCGCTCAGGCCGGCGAAGGTTTCCTTTTCCGCCCCCATAGCCAGCCCCAGCCGGGTAATCTCCACCAGACCCCGGGTGAGCAGTGCCGCTTTGGCGTTGTCGCCGGCGCGGAGCCCGTCGATGATGCCCGCCGCGATGGCAATGACGTTTTTGGTAGCGCCCGCCAGCTCGACGCCGAGGAGATCCTTATTGGTATAGATGCGCAGCAGCCTCGAACTTAAGATCTTCTGGACCTGCCGGCACAGCCCGATATCTTCCCCGGCTATCGTCGAAGTGGCGGGCAGCCGCCGGGCCAGTTCCTCCGCGATATTGGGACCGGACAGAGCTGCCAGAGGCCGCTTGCCAGTGACCTCCTCGATAATCTGGGTGGGCCGCAGCAGGGTTTCGTTTTCGATGCCCTTGGTGACTGAGACAATCGGCAGGTCATCGGGAAGGTGGGGGGCTAGCCGCTGCCAGACCGACCGGAGGAACTTGCAGGGCACAGCGGAAATTACCAGAAAAACGTTGTGGAATAAGAGTTTATCATCGCTGGTGATCAGGATTTCCGGGGGAATGGGAAAGCCGGGCAGAAATCGCTGGTTTTCGCGGTTCCGGATAAGCTCTTGGGCCTGGTCCGGATTGTAGCTCCACCAGGAAACGCCGTAACCCTCGCTTGCCAGGATAATTGCGCAGACGGTTCCCATGGCCCCGTCCCCCACAATGACAATCCGCTGCGCTGCTGGCATACACCTTATTTCATTAGTAATTATTGACTTAGACACCCTATTTATACTCCATTATAGCCGGATGACAAGCAAAATACCCCTTCTTGTCCGTCTTTGGGCCTTGATTCTCGGGTAAATCTCCCGCTACGGACCGGCCCTGCGGTGTGGAAAACAGGCGAACGGTGCTAAAACGATATAATGTAAATGGTTAGAGAGATTGTGGGCGTGCGGTTGTATCAGGTTATGCCTATTTTGGTCTGTACTCGTACCAAACCTTACAAAAGGAGTGATTGCTCCAGGTTCGCTACCTTCACTTTTACACAGATTATTTGAAAGAAACGAGATGGTGCAGGAGAAAGCGGCATCCGATGGAAACGCGGCATGTAATTTGCATTGTATCAATTAGTCGGCATGGTTCTGCGCCATGCCCCGGTATTGCTTGATTCGATGGGCTGCCGCAAATTGCCCTGACTGCCATCGATGGAACAAAAGGAAGTATTTCAGGATGCGATTTTTAAAATTACAGATTATGGTTCTCCAGATCATCGCCCTGGCGGCCTTCGGGTTGGCCTCGGGCTGTTCAAAAAATCTCCAGCACCTCCAGAGTATAGAGGAGTTTGAGGAGCAGGTGCTGCTGGCGGATAAGCCGGTTCTGGTAGAGTTTTATAAAGGCGGATGTCCCACCTGTCTGGGCCTGGAACCGGGCCTGGATAAGCTGGCCAAAGAATATGAAGGCCGGGTGGAATTCGCCCGCTTTGAACTGATGAGTCCGATTTTTGTGGTGACTTCCCCGGAGTTGAAAGACCATTATGATGTCAGTATTTTTCCGACGGTCCTTCTATTTGACCAGGCCGAAGTCCAGGGCCGCTGGGTGATGGACTATGACCTGAATAGCTACCGGCAGGCATTGAATCGGGTGGCGCTGCCGGATTGACCTGTTTTTCCGTTCTGCTAAAAGATGGGGGACCTTATCCTGACATGTCAGCCAGAACCAAGTGGAGTCTGTAAGCGGCATCTGGTAATAATTGTTTGATCAATTACATCGACAGAGAAAAGAGGGCCATCCCACGCGAGAAATTTTTATTTTGAATGACAATATTTATAAAACATTGTAAATTCAGGAGATAAACACAATTTAATTTTCCGAAAAAACCTTGCATTTTTGCCGATAGATATTATAATGATATTAAAGTGATATTAACAAACTCTTTAAGGAGATACAAAATGCAAGAACAAGAAAAAACCGTGTTTAGCGGCTGGGTAATGCTGGTGGTAGTCATTCTGGCATGGCTGCTTATACCGTGGCTGTTTTATCATGGAATTAGCCATAAAGCGGTTCCATGGATCGTTTTGGGGATTTTGGAATTCCCGGTGGCGTTTTTATTGACGTGGGGGTTGTTCACCTTGCAGCCGAATGAGGCACGGGTGCTGGTGTTGTTCGGGAAATATGCTGGCACGGTCCACCGTGATGGATTTCACTGGGCCAATCCCTTTATGGTGCACCGCACTTTGGAGTATAGTATTCAGAAAGACGGTAAAATTGAGAAAGCAACCTCGAGCCGGTCGTATCGGATTTCGCTGCGGGCGAGAAATTTCCAGACGGACACGCTCAAGGTAAATGACCTGCGGGGCAATCCGATCGAGATCGGGGCGGTGGTGGTCTGGCGGGTGGCGGACACGGCCCGGGCGTTGTTTGACGTGGATCAATATGAGCAGTATGTGCAGGTGCAAAGTGAGACCGCGGTGCGGCATTTGGCCAGTAATTATCCGTATGACCAGGGGGATGACGCCGAGCAGGAGGAGATGACACTGCGCGGCAGCAGTGACGTGGTCAACGAGGCCCTGAAAAAGGAACTGCAAAGCCGGTTGGATAAGGCTGGGGTGGTTATTGAAGAGGCACGGCTGACACATCTGGCCTATGCGCCGGAGATAGCCCAGGCGATGCTGCGCCGGCAGCAGGCGCAGGCGGTGATCGCGGCCCGCAAGAAAATCGTGCAGGGGGCGGTGAGCATGGTGGAAATGGCACTGGCGGAATTGTCGGCCAAGGAGATCATCCAGTTGGACGAGGAACGCAAGGCGGCGATGGTGGGGAATCTGCTGGTGGTTCTATGCGGCGAAAGCCAGGCGGAACCGATCATCAATACCGGAACCCTCTATCATTAATTGAGGTAAGGCGTGGCAGATAAAAAGGATTTTTTACTGCGTCTTGATCAGCAGCTCTGGCAGGAATTGCAGGCCTGGGCCTCCGATGAGCTGCGCAGCGTCAACGGCCAGATTGAATACCTTCTCCGCGAGGCGGTCCGACAGCGCCGGCGCAACATAACAGATGACGATCCCTCGAACAAAAAGTCTTGAGATTATCCTACGCGAGAAAAATATTCGTGGAAATAGTGACGGCAAATAAATAGCCAAAATCCGGGCTGTGATTATAACGATTCGCTGGTACGCACAGCATACACTATCGGCTATTGGATGGCGGGTTTTTGAGGAGGCGGGTATAGCCGCAGCGGCGGGTGAGGTTGATTTTGTCGAAGTAGTCCAGGAGCGGGATGGCGAATTTGCGGGTGGTGTTGAGGAGGTATTTGAAGTCCACGCTCTGGAGCTGGCCTTCTTTGCGGATGTGATCGATGAGGAGCTGGCGGGCCTGCTGAACAGCGTCGGTGTGGAAGAAGAGGTCTTTATCTATGCGGATGAGGCGTTCCTGTTCGATGAGGATTTTCAGGAGGGCCATCACTTTGTCTTTGGGCAGAGCGGCCGCGGCGGCGACTTCGTCGGGGCTGGGGGGATTGAAAAGCTGGCGGCGGAAGAGCGATTCCACTTTTTCGATTTGGAGGCGGTCCTCGTCCGGATAGCTTTCGTGATGGGTGGGCAGGGCCAGGCGATGATTTCGCTCAGTAATTTGGCCGGTTTCTTTCAGATGATTCAGCAGATAATCCAGGACGCTGCGGGGAAGAAGGGACAGTATTTGCAGGTCTTCATAGCGGATGCCGGGGCTGGAGGGAGATTCGCGGTGGAATTGTTCGATGAGGGTGAGCAGTTTCTGCTGCCGCTGGGAGGCGGTAGCCAGATGGAAGAAAACGGAGCCGGGGAGGGAAACGATTTTATTTTGGGCGACCAGTTCGGATAAAATTTCGGAGGTCCGGGGCAGGGGGATTTTGGTACGCTGGGCCAGTTCCAGCGGGGCCACGGCCGCGGATTCGGACGTTTTGAGGCAGTATTCGACGAAGGTATTTTCGTCGAGGACGCTGGCAGCCCGGTCGAGGAGATCCTGCTGGATTTCGGGGATGTTTCGTTTGAGCCGGCGGGGGAGCGACTCGATGACCATGCCGCCGCCGATAGTTTGGACGGGGGAGAGGGAGCGGATGATGAAGCGGTCGCGGGGGGCGGCGACCAGCGGGTGGTTCAGGCGAATCTGGACGAGGGCTTCTCGAGCGGCGGCCAGAGATTCATCCTGCATTAAATAGACGGCGGCTGTGACTTCGGAAGTGCCGACATGGAATTTGACCTGCTGGCCGTTTTTGAGGAGGCTTTGGGGGCGGGTGAGAAGCTGGAGGCGGCACAAGTACCATAGCTGGGGAGTAAAATAATCTGCGACGGTGAGGGTATCGCCGCGCTGGATCTGGCGATGGTCAAGCTGGGGGATGTTCAGGGCGGCGCACTGGCCGGCCTGGGCGATATCGCTTTTGCGTTTATAGACTTCGAGTGCTTTGATTTTCCCCTTTTGCTGCTGGGGCAGCAGGATCACCTCGTCGCCGACGCGGATGGAACCGGAGACGGGGATGCCGGCGATGACGGTGCCGGAGCCTTTGGCGGAGAAGCTGCGTTCGACGGGGAGGCGGAAGAGGCCGTCGCTGCGCCGGGGGGTGATGGAGTTGACGAGGGTTTTCAGTTCATCCAGGAAAAAGTCGAAACCGGCGCCGGTGATATTGGAGAGCGGGCAGATGGCGGCGTTTGCGAGGAAGGTGGTGCGGAGGAATTCTTTGAGATGCTGGACGGCGGCTTCCTGCTGGTCGGGGGTGACGCGGTCCACTTTGGTCAGGGCAACGAGGCCGTGGCGGATGCCCAGCAGGGTGAGGATTTCCAGGTGCTCGCGGGTCTGGGGCATGACGCCGTCATCGGCTGCGACGACGAAGATGACGCCGTCCATGCTGGCGGCGCCGGCGACCATGGTTTTGACGAAGTTTTCATGGCCGGGAACATCGACGATGCCGACCTGCATATCGGCGATGTTGCAGGGGGCGAAGCCCAGGTCGATGGACATGCCGCGTTCTTTCTCGATTTTGAGCCGGTCGGTGTCGCAGCCGGTCAGGCATTTGATGAGGGCGGTTTTGCCGTGGTCGATGTGGCCGGCAGTACCGAGCGTGATGTTAATGTGGCGGATGATAAAGTCCCCCTTTACGGCTGGGCCGCGAAGATGTCCTGAAGGGCCTGAATGACAATCGGTTCATCGCCGGGGAGCAGGGTGCGGGGGTCGAGGAGGACCCGGTCGTCCTGAATGCGGGCGATGACGGGGGTACGATAGAGGCGCAGGCGGCGGGCCAGCTCCTCGGCGGAGATTGTAGAGGGGCGGACGGCGATGAGGTGCGTGGGGAGATTCTGGGTGGGGAGGGAGCCGCTGCCCATCTGGCTGAAACCTTCGCTGAGAGTGATCGAGGCGGCATCCCTTTGCGGCTGGAGGGCCTGGACGATCCGGCGGGCCTGCTGCTCGATGTCCGGAAGGGGGCGGCTGAGCATGGCCAGGGTGGGCACTTCGCGCAGGGCGAAGGATTCGTCGAGAAAGAGCAGCAGCGTGGCTTCGAGGGCGGCCAGGGTGAGCTTATCCACACGGACGATGCGGGCCCAGGGATTTTTGCGAACGGCCTGGATGATTTCCTTGCGGCCGAGGATGAGGCCGCCCTGGGCGGCGCCGATGAGTTTGTCGGCACTGCTGGTGACGACATCGGCCCCGGCGGCGATGGAGTCCATGAGGGTGGGTTCGTATTCAAAGCCGAAACGGGAGAAATCGATCAGGGCGCCGGCGCCGACATCGTCGATCAGCACCAGGTTATGGGCGGCGGCGATGCGTTTCATCTCCTCCAGCGGGACTTCGGAGGTAAAGCCGGTTATCTTGTAGTTGCTGGGATGGACGCGGAGCAGGGCAGCGGTGTTTTCGGTGATGGCTTTTTCATAATCACGGGGGTGGGTTTTGTTGGTGGTGCCGACCTCGACGAGTTTGACGCCGGCGGCGGCCATGACCTCGGGCAGGCGGAACGAGCCGCCGATCTCTATTAACTGTCCCCGTGAGACGATGACCTCCCGGCCGGCGGCGACGGTGTTGAGGACGACGACGGTGGCGGCGGCATTATTGTTGACGACGGTGGCGGCCGGGGCGCCGGTAATCTGACAGAGAAGCTGCTCGATGCGATTGTCGCGCGGGCAGCGGCGGCCGGTTTCCAGGTCCATTTGCAGGAGGGAATAGCCGGCCAGCTCGTGTTTAATCTGGCGAATCGCCTGGGGAGCCAGGACGGCCCGGCCCAGGGCGGTGTGGAGGATGATGCCGGCGGCGTTGATGACGCGGCGGTAATGAGGGTTTATCAGGGCGTCGATGCAGGCGGCGGCCCGGTCCAGGATAGCACGGCGGAGGGCGTCTTCGGTGCTTTCGGCGGCGGAACCGGACAGGAGAAGCTGGCGCGTATGATCGACGGCGGCGCGAATCCCGTCCACGATGACGCGGCGGGGGGTATGCTCCAGCCGGGCCTGCATCTGCTGCTCCAGCAGGATTTTATCCACGGAGGGCAGTTTCTGGAGTACTTGCTGATTCGGCTGGGCCATGCGTAACCTTCCGTTATGAGGATCCATTTACGTTTATCCGGGACATCAAAATATATATTCTACCATTTTGGGCGGGAAAAGCAAGCAGGGGTTATTTTGAATCCCGGATATCAGATAATTTTTGATTTTTTCAGTAACAAAAGCCGTACAGGAACGTCTAAGAAATGGATGGCAATGTTCGGAAAACGCAAAAATTAGCGTTACTTGTTTATACATAAGCAGTTAGAAAAATATTATTTGATTTGAGAATTGCCGGCCCGGCGGATATGATGATGCAGAGCTGGAAATGCGTATATAAGGGTTTTGGTAAAATGGCCGGTATGATGTCGGAATTGGCGGTAAGCGGATAGGACTGGGTTATGAAGAAATTATGGCTGCTGCCGGTATTGGTGATAGTGGTCATCGGAATCCTGCTGGGATATACCTTTACCCGGCCGGATGGGTATGTGCGGCTGGAGACGCCGGGGGTGCTGGGCAGCATGAGCCTGCATGGCAATTGGGGCAGGGGGATAACCCTGACGTCGGAGGCAGAGCTGCAAACAGTCCGCAGCGGGACGTATCAACCCCGCCAACTGGACCTGCTGGCCAAGCAGGGCGTGGACTGGTACCGGCTTTACAGCTCGGGGCCGTGGGGGCAGTTGGGTACGATTGAAGTCAAACCGGAAGAAACGACGGTTTTACAGCCGGGACCGCCTTTGACATTAAAGGCGGATGTGGACCGGCATGGCCGGTATGTTTCGATTGGCTTTAGCATTGTGGGGCGGTTGGGGGAAGAATACAGCTCGGTGGTCAAAAATGGCAAGCGTACCCCTACACCTACCGTAAAGATTGTGGATAGCGGAGGGAAGACGCTGGCCAGTGGAAAATTCGAGTATGGCTGAGGCGGCACCTGTCGGTACTCGTGGCGAGTACCTCAAGCCTTTCGAGGCAAGTACCAGGTGCAGGTCGAAGCAGATCTGGGCCCTTTTGAAACGCAGAAAGAGGATACCTGGTATGAGATAGAATAATCTGTGCCACGTAGGAAGTATCGACGGGTGAGTAAAATGGTTTTGCTCACCCGTTTTTTTTATGGCGTTTCTGAAAGGAGAAATGTTATGGCGAGCCAACGAGTATGGTGGATGGTGGTGTTGTGTTTGTGGTTCGGGACCAGGGTTGGGCTGGCGGAACCGCCCCTGCCGACGCATAATGTGGAGGGGAACAGCGGGGTGTTTATTACCCCGACGGCGTATCTGGCGAATCCGCCGGCGGAGGGCCAGAAGATCGGGCTTCCGAGTTTTTCAGCGACGGGGGCCTTTATCGGCGAAAAGGATTTTCAATCGTATGTAGTGACGGAAAACCTCTTCGGCAGGCTGGAAGTCGGATATGCCGCCGAACGCATGGGCTTGGGGGACTGGCCGGATGCGGTGGAGCGGGCCACCGGTGGGCTTCAGGTAAAAGATTATGTATTGCTCCACAATCTGAATACCCGGTTCATGGCCGTGAAAGAGGGGGATTTTGAATGTCCCTGGATGCCGGCGATCACGCTGGGGAGCCATTTTAAGTGGAACGACGGTCTTGCGGAGATCAACCGGGAGCTGGGCGGAGAATGCGATGTTCTGGGTGCGGATCATACCTTCGGCACGGAATTTGCCGCCCTGGCGAGCAAGACGATTACGGAAGTTCTGCCGCGGCCGGTGATTGTATCCGGGGGCTTGC
>JAKQBU010000483.1 GCA_029573975.1 Planctomycetota bacterium | reverse complement strand
TCTCCTGCTGGCGATACCAGTGGGCAAATTCCTCCAGTTTCGTAAGATACGCCGGATCATGGATGCCCCCCGGCGCCCCGGACCCCACCGAATACTCGATAATATCCCAGCCCGTCAGATTCGTCTCCACAAAATCAATCGCCCGCCGGATATCGTACTGCTTGCCGAAATATTTGGCAAACTGATCGTTCAGCTCGATCCGCAGCATCCCCAGTGACAACAACACACTGCCCGCCAACGTGCACCAGAACACCGTCTTCCGCCGCCGGATCACAAAATCCGCCAGCCGGTCCAGCGATCCCGCCCCCTCCTCCTCCCTTACCTTCACCCGGATGGGCAATACCGCCATCAGCGCCGGCAAAAACAAAACCGCGTATAAAAACGCCGCGACCACCCCCATCGCCACAATATTGCCCAGGTCCCGGAACGGCGGCACATCCGAAAAATTCATCGTGATAAAACCAATCGCCGTCGTAATCGCCGTCAGAAATTCATCCCGCATATTGACCCGCAGCGACTCCGCCGCCGCCTCGTGCCGGCTCATCCCGGCATCCATCGCATGGCGCATACTGGCCAGAATATGAATGCTGTCCGCCACCGCCAGCGTCAGGATGATCGTCGGAGCCAGCGCCGAGGCCGTCGTGATCGAAATATGCAGCCACCCCGTCAATCCCAATGCTGTAATCATCGAAGCTAAAACCACTAAAAACGCCGCTATCGTCCCCAACACCGAACGCAGGGCAAAACCGATGACCCCCAGCAAAATCAGCCCCATCAAAGGAACCAGCCGATACATATCATCCCGGCTGATCTCCCCAAACGCATTGTCAAACAGCACGCTGCCGCTGGCATACAATTTAATCTCCGGGTGCTTTTGCCGAAAATCCGCCGCCAGCTTCCGGGCAAACTCCGCCACCTCCGTCACCTCCTCTTCGGACTTTCCCGGCAGCAGAACCGTAACATTCACCTCCGTAACATGACCAGTAGGCGAGAGCGATAAATTCACCAGTTGCGGCTCCCCCAGCGCAATCTTCCGGATTCGCGTCAGATCCTCGTCCGAGAGATTCCCGGCATCCCGCACCAGATCTTCCACCGTCAAATCGTCTTCCACCGCCTCGGTATGCTGATAATTCGTCAGCGAATCCACCCGGCTGGAATACGGCATCTGCCAGGCCGCCTCCGTCAGTTCTTCCACCGCCGCCAGCGTCTCCCGCGTAAAAACATCCCCCGACGCCGGCGCCAGCGCAAAGGAAACATTGTCCGTCTTGCCGTAGGTGTTTTCCAGCGCATCCAGCGCCTGTAACTGCGGATTCTCCTTGCTGAAAAATACCCGTAAATCCCGGTTGAAAGTCAGCAGCCGCAGCCCATATCCCGTCAAGAGCAAAACCATCACCGTTGCCCCGATAATCCACCATCGCTGACGGATCACCCACTTGCCGAAATTTTCTTCCAACCGGTTCATCGCAGTCTCATTCCCCTTACCCGTTGAGTAAAATCCTCATTTCAATACTGATAACGCCTTTTTTTGTCTGGATCAACAAAATACTCGTTACCTTTTTATCGGCCATTATTATCCGGCACCCCAGCCGAATTTTCAAATTAATATCCCAAAATTTCCCTGACAAATAACCGATGATTAATATCATATAGAAGTATTGCGGTTTTCGTTCCCTTTTATGTTCTAAGGATTTGCTTATGAATACCGAATCATTGGTTCTCTCCGCCTTCCGCTCCGCCGTCCAGGAGGCCCCCTTTTATCAAGCCATCCTCCAGCAGGCGGGCCTCGATCCCGCCCGCATCCATACTTTGGACGATTTCCGCAAACTCGTCCCCATCCTCGACAAAAAATCCACCTTCGGTTCCTTCCCCCTTGAACAGCTCTGCCGCCACGGCCAGATTGGTCGGCCCGCCGGCGTCCTCACCAGTTCCGGACATTCCGGCCTCTTCGCCTTCAGCATCTACCAGCCCGACAGCGTCCAGACCGAACTGGACAACATCGACCTGGCCCTCGACCTGCTCTTCCAAGTCCGTACCCAAAAAACCCTCCTCATCAACTGTCTCCCAATGGGTGTGCAGGTCGCCTCTCGACTCTGCACCGTCGCCCAGACCAGCGTCCGCGAAGACATGGTCACCGCCCTGGTCAGCAAATTCGGCCCCCACTACGACCAGATTATCCTCATCGGCGAGACCGCCTTCATCAAACTGGTCCTCGAACTGGGCCTGCGCCAGGGCATCGACTGGAAATCCCTGCTCATCCACGTCATTGTCGGCGAGGAACCCCTGGCTGAGAACGCCCGCAAATACCTCGAAACCATCCTCGATATCGACATCAAAAAACCAGAAAAGGGCCTTGTTGGCTCCAGCATGGGCGTGGCGGAACTGGGCCTCAACCTCTTCTTCGAGGCCCCCCAGCTCATCGGCATCCGCCGCTTCCTCCATGAAAGCCCCCTCATCCGCAAAATGGTGCTGGGCGCCTCCGCCACCACCGTTCCCCTGCTCTTCACCTACGACCCCCAGCGGATTTTCGTCGAGGTCCTTGAAGGGGATGAACTGGCCATTTCCGTTCTGAACACCGCCTGCCCCATCCCCCTGCTTCGCTACCGGACCGGCGACCGCGGTTTTGTCCCTAATCCCAAACTCGTCGCCAAATATTTCGCAGACGCCGCCAAGGATTCGCCCCTGCCCGCCGGCGAATTCCCCCTCATCGCCATTGAAGGCCGCGGCGAGTCCGTCACCGTGGGCGGCAAATCTGTCTATCCCGAAGAAGTCAAGGAAGGCATCTACCACGACCCGGAACTAATCCCGCTCATCACCGCCAATTTCCGCCTCTACCCCGGTGATAAACAAGGACTGGTCCGCATCCAGCTCTCCCCTGGCGTTCCCGCCGAGCCTGCCCTGAACAAAAAATTCGCCAAAGCCATCGCCAAATACACCCACGCCCCCCTCGAAGTCCGGTGCGAACCCTACGAATCCTTCCGCAGCGGCATGACCCTCGACTACGAACGTAAATTCGCCTACATCGAAAAATAGCTAAAATTTCATATTGCTGTCGGGCTTTTATAACATTGCTATGTACTATAAAATTATGGAAAGATTTAGTCCTGAGGATGGAGATAAATAGAAAAAGTATCTCCATTGGAGGAGATTGCAATTGACATCTTTTGACTCCGTAGATGGTATTCTCAGACTGGATCTTTTCGAGCCGTCATCCAATGAAGACTGGAATCATTGTGTGAAGAAAGTCTGCAAATTCAACTTTATCAAGAATCTTGTTTATGCAAAAATGATTCTGAACCGTTATGAAAATCCCGTACTCGTGGGAGTTGAAATTGAGTTGGAGAGAGGTTACCTTTCGAAAAATCAATTACTGGGATATGACATCATAGATGGTAATTATGATGTGTCATTAATTACGAATTGGGGAACGGATGAAGAAGGACTAATGAATCCCTATAGAATCCCTATATTTTATCCAACGGATTAATTGGCGATTTCGATCAATCCTTACACATTCGTGATTTGTTAAGGGAAGGATTCCCAAAAGACCCACATGCGGTAAATTGCCAGGTTTGGGCAATTTATTGTCAAGGAAATCCTGCTTGACAAATGGTCATAATGTTTGTAAAAGGAATGATTATACGGAGATCGATATGTTGAGCCGTAATCATGGGAATTCACTGCGGCCTCTTCTGCCGCCTTTGGCTTTACTGTGTCTTTTATCGGCAGTATGCGCGCAGGAACAAGCCGGTATGATTTATGATATTCGCTTCGGAGTCATTGAACCGCCGGTGGCGGCCCAAAAGGATATTACCGTACGGGCGCCCCTGTCGAACCAGCAGCCCGAACCAAAACCCCTGGAATGCAGCGGCCTGGCCTGGCTGGAGGGCTATCTGCTGATTGCCAGCGACCGGCACGAACATCTGCTCTTCACCTGTCCGGTGGATTTGGATACGATGGAGATCGGAACACCCCAGCCCCAGATCCTGATCCGTAACGAGCAGTACCGGCTCAACGATGCCGAATCGCTGGCCCTCCTGCGGAATCAAGGCCAATCCTTCCTGTATCTGATGTGTTCCCTAAGCAATGCACCGGATGCCCAGCCACTGCCGCAGCGCCGCCATTTCTTTTACGGCAGGATCCGACAAACCTCTCCCTTTGCCGTAGAACCCTACGGTGTAATTTCCGCAGATCCGCTTCGGCAGCAATTGGAAGCCTGTTTTCATTCGATCAAAGCCAGCCCCTATTATACCTACCATGTGGACTATCCCGGTGAGGACAAAAACACCTACCGCTGGGGCAATGTCGAGGGGATCTCCTTCACCCCGGACGGCCGGTATCTTCTCTGCGGAATGCGGAATCCTCTCTTTGATGGTGCGGCCATTCTCTTTGCCGTTTCCGGTATATCCGCCTCGATCCCGCCGTTTTCGCAGGATGCCCTGCAATTGGCGGACTTTTTCCTGCTGGACCTGGAAGACCGCGGCATCAGTGATCTGTTCTGGGACCCGGTGACGCAGGGATATCTGATTACCGCCGCCAAAAGCAACGGCCCGCGGCTGGATCCCGACCAGCCGTTTCCACCCAATACGCTGGACAGCGCCCTGTTCTGGTGGAACGGGAATAAACTCGATAAGCCGGTCCTGCTGGCCCGGATTGCGGACATGACCATTGAAGCCGTGTGCCGGCTGGGAGAGAGCCGATATATCGCGCTGGGAAGCGATGAAGGAGATATCAGTGAAGGCCGCACGGCCCGGCAGAGTATTTTGACGATATTGGAACTGGCCGGCATGCCCGGAAAATCGCGGTGACGGAATATGGACACTCCCCCCAAAACACCTGAGGCCGGCCTGGAAGATGAAAAGGCTTTTTCGGAGACGCTGCTGACTGACCACGGCCTTACGGAGCAGCCCGACCAACTCGACCAACCCGACCGTCTTCCGAAACCTGCCCGCCTAGCTGACGCCGATACCGGCACGACCCAACCGGCGCTGCCCGCCGCCGCCCCGCGGCCCTGGATCGGTAAAATCATGGGGCACTTCAAGCTGCTGCGTCTCATTGGGGAAGGGACAATGGGGCTGGTGATTCAGGCGGAAGACATCCATTTGAAACGCATTGTGGCGTTAAAGGTCCTGCGAAAGCAACTGGCCGCCGCCGGCAAGGGGAAAAGTGCGGTGGACCAGTTCTTGCGCGAGGCCCGCGCCGCCGCCGCCCTCGAACACCCCAATATCGTCCGGGTGTATGAAATTGATCAGCACGGCGGCTGGTGGTACATCGCCATGGAAATGATTACCGGCAACAG
>JAKQBU010000466.1 GCA_029573975.1 Planctomycetota bacterium | reverse complement strand
TTCAAAGGATCAGCGTAATAACTATCAGCAACAATTGCCGCTGGTACGCACGTTTATTTGACTGGCTGGGTTCGCCTGAACTGGCCGATCAAGTTCTAATTGCATGTGAGGAGGAAATCGACCAGATCCGATGCGATGCGGATTCTGCTGTTGAAGAAATCCGTGCCGCTCTGAACGGCCAGACAGACGGTGGCGGTGATGAAATCTACGAATAGACTGAAAAACTACGAATAGAACCCGGCTATCCCAGAACACTGGGATAGCCGGGGTATGACGTATCTCCTGATAAGTAATATATTTACCTTGTTTTGCCTTGGTTACTTCATTTCCGCCAGCTTTTGCTCCAAGGTGACGTATAATGTATAGAAATTACATCAAAAAGCCTTCTTTTTCTCGCCCTCACCTTCCCTGCCGCATTATTTTTTCTTTTCAACCATATTATTATATCTATTTGTAGATAAACGACTTACAATATTATTCCGGTTTTTTTGATAAATTTTTATTATTTTTGGGACAAAAAATCAGTGTCCGGTCACTAGTTATATAGAGACGGCCCAGAAGGGAGCCGATAGAAAAAGTAAATACAGACTTAAAATCGCGCCTCAAGCCCACTCGGTTGCTAAGGTCTCCTCAAGGGATTTGAACAGACACTTTGAGGATTTCTTAAAAGCCAGGGGCTTTTTTTATGCGCCGAAAGGCTCCCTTATCCCATCTGAAAAACCGAATCGTCCATTGCCTGCCCGCAATAGATACACGCCGGATAACGCGGCGAGACCACCCGCCCGCATTTCGGGCATGGCATCGCCTTCCGCTGATTCTTCCCATCCGCGGCCCCGTCCCGCATGTCTATCTCGTAAATCTTCTCATACAACTGCTCCTCTTTCATCTGAAGCTTTTCCCGCACAATCTCCCACAGCGCCTCGCTAATCAGCAGCGCCTTGGCCAGGTTCGCCTCCAGCCGCCTGACCTCCTGCTTCAGCCGCAGCGACTGATCCGCCGTCTGCCGCTGCCCTGCATCATCTCCCGACATTTCCGGCGGAAAATCCGGCATCCGAAATACCTGATTGAACATACTGCACTCCTTTCCTTATTTTTGGGAAAATTGTACCGAAAACCACGCATTGCTTCCATTTTTATCGCAAACCATTGGACTTTATCGAAATTTTCGCTATAATTTATGCAAAAACCGGCAAAAACTAACGTAACTCTCTATAAAAGAAAGGTTTAAAAATGTCCGCAGAAGATATCAAAGAGTTCTATGCCAAGTTTAAAACTGATTCGGGAAAAGTCCAGCAGGCCCTCCCCGATATGGTAAAGGGGTTTATGAGTTTGTTTCAGGCTACCATGAAAGCTGGTGCCTTAACCATTAGAGAAAAAGAATTAGTCGCCCTGTCGGTCGGAATCGCTCTTCGATGTGATCCATGCATCTACCTGCATGTACAAAAATGCCTCGAAGCCGGTGCCACCCGCGAGGAAATCCTCGAAGTGGCTGCCGTTGTCACCATGATGCAAGGCGGCCCTGGATTTACGTACACCACTAAGGTGTATAACGCCCTGGAAGCCCTCGGAAAATAAAAAGCGGTATCATTTGCTGTCATTGCCTTTGCGGCTTATTTCCGGCTCCGCAGGATATCAATCGTAATCCACACCCCCGCCACAAACGCAATCAAAAAGCCGACTCCCCCGATAATTGGAATATCGAACAGCTTCGGCCCCAGACCTACATGCGCCATCAGCGCCGAGGCGATGATGATCGCTCCGATAATCAGCCCCAGCGTCACCTTGTCCGACATCTGATTCAACTGCGCAAACGGCTCCTCCAGCCCCGTATGATGAAACTCCAGCTTCAGCTTGCCCGCCCGCACCTTCCGTAAAATCTCCAGCAGATGTTCCGGCGATTCCCGCGCCAGCAGCACCAGATCCTCTGCCGCCACCTGGGCCTCCCCCACCCGCCGCCGCACCGAAAACCGTCTTAAAAACAGCTTCCGCACAAACGGCTCCACCTGCGGCAGCATCTCAAAATCCGGATCGAGCCTGCTGCCGATCCCCTCCGCCGTCCCCAGCGCCTTGATCAGCAGCAGAAAATCATGCCGAACCCCCAGATGATGCCGATTGACCAGACTGACAATATCCCCCAGCAACTGCCGGACATTCACCTGCTTCAGCGGAACCCCGTGATACTGCTCCAGAAAATCCAGTACCTCCATCCGCAATTGCGGCATATTCACCTGATCCGGAATCACCCCCAGATCCCGCACCGCCTTAAACAGCCGGTCGATATCCTTTTCCACTCCCGCCCGCAGCACCCGCGACAGGATCCCCAGCAGACCCTCATCCAACCGCCCGAACATCCCGAAATCCAGAAAACAGATTACATTTTCGTTCAGGACGAACACATTCCCCGGATGCGGGTCCGCATGAAAAAATCCGAACGTAAAAATCTGCTTCAGAACCGCGTCCACCCCCCGCTTGGCCAGTTCCCGCCGCCTCGCCAGCGGCGTCTCCCCGTTGAAAAACTCCGACAGCGGCTGCCCGTCAATATACTCCATCACCAGAACATTCGTATGGCTGTGCTCCCAGTATATTTTCGGCACATACACGCCCGGATCATCCGCAAAATTTTTCCGGAACAAATCCGCGTTCCGCCCCTCATGGTGCAGATCCAGCTCCTGCTTGACCGTATGCCGGAACTGCTCGATGATCGACCGCGTATCCCAGTGCCGCGCCTCCGGAATATGCGTCTCCGCCAGAGCCGCCATATGCTCCAGAATCATAATGTCATCCCGGATCACCCGCTCGCTGCCCGGTCGGATAATCTTCACCGCCACCGTCTCCCCGGTCCGCAGCCGCCCCTTATACACCTGCGCCAGCGAGGCACACGCCAGCGGCTCCTGTTCCAGCTCCGCAAAGCCCTCCATAAAATCCCGCGGCAGCGCCCCCTCCACATCTTTCCACGGCAGCGGCGTCACCTTGTCCTGTAAATTCGCCAGCTCTGTTAAAATATCCGCCGGCAGCATATCCGGACGCGTGGACAAAATCTGACCCAGCTTGATGAACGTCGGCCCCAGTTGCTCCAGCATCAGACGAAACCGCACCGCCCGGTTGGCCTGGTTCCGATCCAGTTCCTCAGTCGACCGCCGCTTCAGCTTCAAATAGTGAAACAGTTTCAGACGCCCGATCAGCTCCCCGAAGCCGAACCGGACCACCGTAAGAATAATCTGCTGATACCGCCGTAACGTGCGGTAATTCCGATACGGATTAAACATGATGCGTTGCTCTTACAGGGTGTCATCACAGCAGGACTTACCTGCCGCCTTGCCTTCCAGCTCTGCCACCCGCTTTTGCAGCGTCTCATAATCCTCCCGCGACACCCAATGGAACCGGTCGCATACCTTCTTTACTTCCTCCGATATCGTCTTCTTCAGCTCATCCTTGTGATGACGGGCCTTTTCAACCAGCTCCTTCGTCAGCGTCTTGCCCTCTTCCGAGCTGACCTCCCCTTTCTTCACCAGCTCATTGACGATCTCCTGTGCCTTCTGCTCCGTCATCGCCGCCAGCCCGATCCCCGTGTACACGATCTTGTGAATTAAATCTGACATATCCGGTCTCCTTATCTACTAATTCCCTTACCTGTTGATTATACCAGAAACTATACTTTCCGGGAACAAAATATTGACTCCTTTACCTCATTTTTGCTCTTTAACCTTTGATTTTTGAACTTCTTATATGCTATACGTTCGCTTTTCACTACAGTTCAATTATAGTACCACTCCCCAGACTTTTCCACTGAATTCTCCCCATTCAAATCCGTCTCGACGTCCCATAAACCCTTATGCCGTTCCCTCGCCCATACCCGCCCTGTTGGGATTGCGGCAAAAGCCCCCAAGCTTGGACGCCAGCGTCAAAAGATCTTCAACCCTTGTTATGGGGAGCAGAGCCGTTTTTGCATGTCAATATTGATTTTTGGCGATTCCGTCAAATCAGTTATCGGCAGTCCAGGTTATCCGGATCATTACACTGAAGCCAGGAATCGGCAAGGAGTACCAGGTCGTTAATATCCACGCAGCAATCGCTGTCCATATCAGCGACTAATGGGCAGGGATAGATAGTAAATACACCGTCACTGACATCATTTTTATTGCTGTATTCCGTATCACTGAGTCGAATGAGGCACTGGGTGGAATGGAGCGTGGGAACGGTCCATTCATAACTGCCGGTATTTGCTACGGTGTCAATGGGGATCCAGTTTGTTCCATTATTCGTAGAGTATTGAATGGAAATATTCTGAAATTCCCCCTGACTATGCCAAGTGATAGTTTGCGTGGAGCCGGCGATGAGTGATTCCCCGCCATTGGGTGATTGAACAGCCACCTGCATATAGTTGTAATTGAAGTATTCCATCAGGACATAATCAAACAACTGCATCCCGTTTCTTCTGCCTTCCGTGGCGTAGGGTTCAAAAGTCCAATAAGATGCGTTCTTGAAGCGGGTAGCCAGATCCACTGTGACGGCTTCGAAATAATTCATAACATCGTTGTATTCCCCTGTATAGCTTCCGGGAAAGGCGGGCGTGGTATAAGTTGAAACGGCGGCTTCAAAAAGCGCTTCCCGTACGGTATCGGTATAGACCTGGTTGGCAGGCGAGTGGCCGACGGGAACACCGCTATCGCAAGCTATATGAGCCAGATACCCTAAAAAGGTGTTATTGACAGGCCAGTTCAAATAAGGATCCGCGGTATAATTTAAACGCTGTTTCAGTCTTTCCCAGCCCGGATGGTGATAAAAATCCGGCGGTTCACTCCCGGCGTTACTGGCGATGGTACTTCGATTCAAACCGAAATGGCTGATATAGAAATCAAATTTGGATTGATTCAGCACATTGGAAGCCATGCCGGTATGGGTGGGCGCACCCCAGCCCCAGGCATTTGAACCGAAACATAAACAAAGCAGCAGAATGTAAAAAAAATGCGATTTCTGTGTCATTTTCATCTCCTGGTTTTGCAAAACTATCTCTGGCAGCGAGCAAGATGAGAAAATCAAGGCTAAAATAATTGCTAATTATCTATGTAATAAACACTTATTATAACATTATATTTCCTTATACGCAAATGAATACATGTAGGTTACGGTTGCCCGGGGCAATCCGGTTATTTATTTATGCCGGCGGAAGGGGACCGCTGTAAGTCATTTAAAATTAGTTAATTAGAATTTGTTTTTTATAATGATTGAATTTTAAAACGGATGGATATATGGTATGTTCCAATTGTTTTTACGATGAAAGGAAAGCGTTTATGAAAAACCGGAAGTTGTTGTGTGTGGCGGGGGTAATGGTTGCGATTTCTTTGTGGGGTTCCTTGACGGTTTGTGCGGAGGTCAGGCTGCCGCGTGTGATCGGCAGTCATATGGTCCTGCAGCGGGATATGGCAGCGCCGATCTGGGGGTGGGCGGATGCTGGAGAACAGATACGTGTCAAGTTTTGTGAAAAAGAAGTGTCAGTTGCGGCTGATGCGGATGGGAATTGGCAGGTGAAACTGCCTGCGTTAGAGGCAGGGGGGCCTTTCGAGATGACGATTACGGGGAAAAATACCATACAGTTAACCGATATTCTGGTGGGCGAAGTATGGATCGGTTCCGGGCAGTCGAATATGGAAATGGGCATCGGGGTGATCATGAATGGCGCCCAGGAAGCGGCTGCGGCCAACTATCCGAATATCCGTTTGTTCATGGTCCCTAATGTTCCGGCGGGGCAGCCGCAATCCGATTGCGAAGGATCCTGGCAGGTTTGTTCCCCGGAAACAGTTGCGGCAGGGGGGTGGGCCGGGTTCTCCGCGACAGCTTACTTTTTCGGACGGGAACTGCATCAGCAGCTCAATGTCCCGGTGGGATTGCTGGATGCCTCCTGGGGCGGAACGGCGATTGAGCCGTGGACGCCGCCGGTTGGCTTTGAGCAGGTTCCCGCGCTGCAGAATTTTGTGAATGTGATTAAGGAGGCGAACCAGAATTATAAAAATGCCGTCGCTAAAACTTTGACGGATACGGAAAGCTGGGTAAAAGCGGCCCGTCAGGCCCTGGAGGCTGGCAAGGCAATCCCGCCCCAGCCCGTCTGGCCGGAACATCCGCTGAAGAATCCCGGCCACCCGACGCAGCCCACTTGTCTGTATAACGGCATGATCAGTCCTGTCAAACCGTTTGCCATTCGCGGGGCGATCTGGTACCAGGGGGAGGGCAATCTGGGGGATGGAATGGCTTATTTCGATAAAATGAAGGCACTGATTCAAGGCTGGCGTTCCGTATGGCAGGTAGGGGATTTCCCGTTCTATCTGGCGCAGTTGGCTTCCTTCCGCTATGACGCCCCCGCGAACCTGCTGCCCAAATTCTGGGAAGCGCAGACGGCCTCCCTGTCGATTCCCAACACCGGCATGGCGGTGATTACGGATATCAGCAACCTGGCCGATATTCATCCGGCCAATAAGCAGGATGTGGGTAAGCGGCTGGCCCTGTGGGCCTTGGCGAAGACCTACGGGAAAGATATGGAATATTTTGGTCCGCTTTATAAGTCGATGGCAATCGAAGGCGGCAAGATTCGGATTGCCTTCGATCATGCCGGTTCGGGCCTGGCCAGCCGGGATGGCCAGCCGCTCACCTGGTTTGAAATTGCCGGAGAAGACAAAAAGTTTGTCAAGGCGGAAGCCGTCATCGATGGTAATACCGTGGTCGTCTCTAGTCAATCGGTAGCGGCACCGGTGGCAGTGCGGTTTGCCTGGAGCCAGGAAGCGGAACCGAATCTTATGAACAAGGAAGGCCTGCCCGCCAATTCGTTCCGGACGGTTTTATGGGATTGATGGAGGTGGATGGAATTATTCATGACAGAGGCAAAAGGCAAAACACCCAGAGATAGTGCGGTGGAAACCCGGTATCTGGTCATGCCTGACCAGGCGAATCCCTCCGGTACAGTTTTTGGCGGGGTGATCGCGGCCTGGATCGATATGGTTGCCGGTATGGCGGCGCAGCGCCATTGCAGGACGGGCGTTGTTACGGCCCGGATTGATTCGCTGAATTTTGTGGAACCTGTCTATATCGGGGATCATGTGGTCCTGAAGGCCTCCGTAAATTATGCCGGCCGGACTTCCATGGAGGTGGGAGTCAAGGTGATTCGAGAAAATCCATGTACCGGACAGCAGATCGAGGCAACCACTGCATATCTGACATTTGTGGCCCTGGATCGGGAGAATAAGCCGACTCCGGTGCCGCCTCTCATCCCGGAAACCGAAGAAGAGATCAAGCGTTACGAAAATGCCAGGCTCCGCGTCCAGGCTCGCAAGGAACTGCTGGCGAAATGTAAATAAAACCACTCTCGCTTCAGATTGTTATAATGAGTCTATGTTTGGATGAAAGGAGATACCGGCTGTGAAGTGTAAAAATTCCCTTTTCCTTTTCGGTTATCTGTGTTTTGTAAGCAGCGGTGTTCTGGCGGTGGTGCCGAGTCCCCAGGAAATGCAGCGCAGGGATGCCTGGCTGGCTGGGCAGATGACGGAAACGGCAGATTCGCTGCCTTTTTCGTTTGTGTATGATAAAGCGGCTTCGCGGGATTTGGTTGGTTCGTGGAAGATATCCAGGTCCAGGGAGGAACAGGAGGAAAATCACAGCCGTCGGGTCTGGAAAGCCCTGGACGGCCAAACGGGGCTGGCCGTGCGATGTGAAATCGTGAGTTGGCGGGATTTTCCCGTGGTGGAATGGACCCTGTATTTCCAGAATACCTCTCCGTCGGAAACCCCGATTTTACAGGATATTCTGCCGCTGGATTTTTGCTGGGCCGTCGGCAAGGAAGAAAAGCATACGCTGCATTACAGCTATGGGGATGGGCGCGGTGTCGAGTCCTACCGCCCGCTGAGTATGGAAGTGCCGTCGGATCAGCCAGTGGTTTTTACTCCTTATGGCGGGCGGCCGACCGATCAGAATTTTCCCTATTTCAATCTTTCCTCTTCTGAGGGCGGCCTGATCGCGGTGGCCGGCTGGCCGGGCCAGTGGAAGATGCAAATGCAGGCGGAGCCGCAGAAGGGGACGCATCTGCGGGCCGGACAGGAACTGACCCATTTCAAGCTGCTGCCGGGAGAGCAGGTACGCAGCCCCAAAATCGTATTACTGTTTTATGACGGCGATTGGCTGCGGGGGCAAAACCTTTGGCGCCGCTGGATGATTGAGCACAATCAGCCGCGGCTGGCTGGCCAGCCCCTGCCGTCGCTGCTGGAGGCGGCCAGCTCGCAATATTACGGGGAGATGACCCAGGCCACCGAAGCGACGCAAATCCTGTTCATCGACCGGTATCTGGAAGAAGGCGTCAAATTAGACTACTGGTGGATGGATGCCGGCTGGTATCTCATTGAGCCGAAGTGGGGAGGGTTGGTGGTGGATCAGTGGGAGCCGGACCCGGCCCGTTTCCCCCGCGGCCTGCGGCCGATCAGCGACCATGCCCGCGCCAAAGGTGTCAAAACCATCGTCTGGTTTGAGCCGGAACACATCTGGACCGGTTCCTGGCTGTATGAGAATCATCCCCAATGGCTGCTCCAGCCGCCGAAAGTGCCCGGCATCGAACAAACGATTAATCAGGGGCAGAGACTGGAGGGCCGGTATCTGCTGGACCTGGGCAGGGAAGAGGCTCGCAAGTGGGTCTTCGATCATTATGCAAAACTTATCAAAGAGCAGGGCATTGACCTCTATCGGCAGGATTTCAATATCGAGCCGCTGCTGTTCTGGCGGGCCAACGATGCCGGGGATCGCCAGGGTATCACGGAAATCCGGTATATCGAGGGGTATCTGCAATTCTGGGACGACCTGCTGGCCCTCAAGCCGGACCTGCTGATTGATACCTGTGCCTCTGGCGGCCGGCGGATCGATCTGGAAACCCTGGAGCGTTCGGTGCCGCTGTGGCGCAGCGATTATGCCTATGAACCGATCGGGATGCAGTGTCACAGCTATGGCCTGTTTTTCTGGGTTCCCTATTTTGGTTCCGGTGCTCTGGCGCTGGACCGGTATCATTTTCGCAGCAATACCTACCCTTCGATTGTTTTGAATTGCGATGCCCGCAATAAGAATCTGGATTATGAACTGATGCGGACCCTGCTGGGCCAGTGGCGGGAATTTGCGCCGGATTACCGGGGGGATTATTATCCGCTGACGCCGTATGCCACCGGTGAGGATGCCTGGCTGGCCTGGCAGTTTGACCGGCCGGAAGAGGGGCGTGGTTTTATCCAGGCCTTCCGGCGGCCCCGGAATTCATTCTACGGCATCGATTTAGAATTACACGGCCTGCTGCCGGAAACTGCCTATGAACTGACCAATGTGGATACCGGCCAGACCCTCCGCCTGACCGGCAAGGAACTGAGGGAAAAAGGCCTGCCGGTGGAGATCCCGGAACAGCCGGGCGCTGCTGTGATCCGGTATCATGCGGTAAGCCTGAATCCGTGAGCGCAGCCAGATGAAAAACAGGGCCGTGCAGACAGGATCAAACGGAAACCGAAAGCGATAGCGTAAGAATGGACCTTTGTGTCTCAGGCCAGCGGATGGCCGCGGTTCAGTTTTTCGTAGGCGGTGATGTAGCCGGCGACCATATTTTCCAGGCTCCAGTTTTTGCGGGCCTCCTTCATGATGCGGCGGGCCTGTTTCTCCCATTCGCCGGGATTTTTGCGGAAATAACGGTGATTCCGGACCGTCTGATGCAATCCCCACCAAAGCCCGCCGGAATCGTAATTCCTGAAGAGAATGCCGTTGCCCAGGTCCTGGGGGGCGCCCCAGACCTTCAGGCTTAACAGGGTAATCTTATCGTTGTATCCGCCGGTGTCCCGATTGGTGGCGGTGGCTCCGTAGAGATTGCCGACCACATCGATCTGTCCGAACGGCTCATACAGGGACGCCCCGAATACGTCGCTGGCGGCGGCATAGCCCAGCATGGACAATTTTTCATCGAAGGAGTGGTACGCGATTTTTCCGCCGGAGGCGCAGGCGATTTTGCCCAGGATATCCGCGTGGGTCCAGTCGCCCGCGATCGGATCGCCGACGATGGCGATCTGGACGTCGGGGTTTTCAATTACATATTTCAGGGCGATATCTTCCAGTAGTTCCACGCCTTTCTGGACGGGATCCAGCCGCGAGGGCCAGTATAATAAAATGGCGTCCGGATCGACGGTCAGGCCCATCTGCTTCTGGAACTTGATGAGATTGGCTTTTTTGGCTTCGATCGTAAAATCATCAGGGCCGAATTTCTTTGCCAGGCCCGGCTGATCCCATTGCGGATTTTCCGGCTGATTCTCCGGATACATGTCCGGTGAAATTCCGTTAGGAATGACCAGGGCGGCGTTGTTGTGGTACTTGGCTTTGGTTTCCTGCCGGACACCCCAGGGAATGATCGGCCGATCCATAAAATTGTCATCGACCACTTCGCTGAGAAACTTCCGGCCAACATAGCTGATCAACGTGGCGTTTTTGATGGCGGTAGCCTGGGAATCGACGCTCTCCGTACCCATCTCCCAGCAGGCATAGAGATAGTTCCACATTTTCGTCAGATTAATTCCATGCAGCATGTCCAGCGGAATATAGGCGGTGTGCGTATTGTGGATGGTATGCAGGAGGGGGATCTCCCGCATTTTCGTATAGGCGGACAAGGCCCCGCCGGCCATCCAGTCGTGCGTGTGCACAATCGTCCGGCCCGCGTACCGGCTGCGGATTTCTTTGAGATACACATTGATGATCTGCCGCTGGAATTCCGAGGCGGTCTGTACCGGATTGCCTTCGTACACGCTGCGAAAATCCTCAAATTCCGCGGAACTGACCAGATGGATATTTTCCGGATTCAGCTTGTGCCGGCTCTGAATCCATTCGGTATCACTCATATGGGCTTCTTCCCGGAACCGCCGCTTGAGATTCAGGGTAATCAGGTGGGTGGGAATTTTTCGCTCGGAAAGCCCTTTGCACAGGGCGGAAATCACCTCTCCCAGCCCGCCGCTTTTACCGGAAACATATTTTGCCAGAATACCCAGCCCTTTGGTCGGCAGCCGGCCCGTCTCCGGGGTGATGATAATCACCGGGGTCTGCTCGGTCGTTTTGCGGATATTAAAGGTATGGATCGACATTTTAAGCTGATCGATATTCCGCGTCAGGATATAGGTTGCCGTCGCGATCGCCCCATAGGGATTGAAATAATCATGCACCGTATGATCGGCCCCTTTGCCCTCGTGCAGATAGTACAGATGATCGGAGGTGGTCAGATGCCGCCACTTCGTCAGCCAGGCACCTCCGGCCTTCTGGGCATCCAGCTCCATCGATTCCAAATCGCGAAACAGGGTGTATTGCGTCGGGCTACCCAGCCAGCCCTGCGTGTTCCGCTCGATATCCGCCCAGGAAGAGGTGGACAAAGGATGGATGTCCGCCACGGGGCAATCGGCATCCTTAAACCGTTCCGCGATCTCCGTCGGATTGGCCGGCACGACATTCGGATACCGGGTCAATGCCTGGGCCAGGGAACGCCAGAATTCAAAGATGCCCGTCTCCTGCCATAAATGCTCTCCGATATGCTCGTAATCGTATCCCAGCATCACCATTTCGCCGTCCACTTTGGCGATGTACTGGGCATATTGCTCCGGACTCAACTGTCCCGACCGGAACCGAAACGCGACATCATCGCTTAGCTGCCGGTTCCGCGGGATCACCAGGAGCTCACGCGGGGAGGACCGCCGCCCTTTGGCGCGGAACACGGCGTTGGGCGAAACCGCCTTGCCCCCCGCGGTAAGATACATGTCCGACCGCTGCTCGCAGAGAATCGCTTTGAATCCCATGTCCGCGACCACATTGGCGATATCATTGTTGTACATCAGCTCCGTATTGCGAAACGAGGTTGGTTTGACCCCGAAGATCTCTTTCAACTTCTGCCGATGCAGAGATACCTGGTCCTTGAATTCCTGCTTTTGGCCATCTTCAAAGAGTGAGACCAGCGAATGATAATACGTCTCTTCCAGATACTCTACCTGATTGTGTTCTTTCCCGGCATCGTATAATTCCTGCAGGGCTGAAATCACCTCCGGCTTGTACAACTGCGCCTGTTCCAGAAAGGTGCCGGACATGCTCAGGGTAATTTTGAACTGGGGATTCTCTTTAATGATTGCCGTGAACATTTTGGTAGCCGGGATGTAATTTTTCTCCGCCACCTTTTGAAAAATCTGCCGATTTCGATCCTCCCACAGAAACTTATCCACATCCGGGTTTAAACGAAAGGGCTGGTGCAACTCAAAATAAAATGTCAACAGCGGCATGTTAAAACATTCCTCTCAGATGATACTGAATAGATAGAACCAATTATTGCTGCGGAGGACAGGATACCAGCCTGGCCGTAACGAGTCCAGAACAAAACTGTATCTGCCCCCTGAATTCCGGATCGTCCTATAACTATGTCCGAATGCAGGCTAATCAAAAACTGGGCTTACCGGCGGGCTTCCAACCGGCGGATTTCCTGTGCGTCCCGAACCATAGCCAGATACCCTTCGGCCGGCACATAATCGGGGATCGAGTTTCCCGAACCCAGGGCATAGTTTATAGCAGATTCTGAAATAGTATTTTGAGGGATAATTAATGTGGGGAAAAATTAAGGACCAATTGTTTAGATACATTTTTACTATTGTGTTTATAGGTATCCCAGGTGATTATGTAATCTTCGGTCTGGTTACCCCAAACGGTCCAGCCTTTTCTTTTTCCTCGGGAAAAAAGTTCCAGGTAGGGTGCCGGGCTGCAATCTTCGATAATTTGATATTGTTCGTCCGGTTTTCGGGAATGCTCTCTTTTTATGGTTTTGATGATATTTACCTGTTTTCTTCCCGGAGCCAGGGTTCGCATGGAACCCCGGATTCCGAAAAGGAGAATTTCAGTGGTGTTTCTGAAATAAAACCCAACTCCTCTGCCGTCCGGGCCTCCATCCTTGCGTATTTTATGCCAAACAATATTTGTTTTATAGTGGAAACCCCAGGCATTCATGACCTGAAGGCCTTCGGGCAAAAGGGCGTTGGGAACCCATAGGTAGAGATGGGCTGTGTCTTCTGCTGCCAGATGGACTGGGATTTCGCAGATTTCAGGCAGAGATAAGGTAGTATATCGACTGAGTCTGCGATGTTCGGGCGCTACTTTGCCTGTTCGATTGGAGAATTGCCAGGGCGGATCCGCTAAAATGGTTTGGAATTTTTTATTTTGAATGAATTTTGCGAAATCATCAGCCGCATTCATATTTTTAATCCTCTACATAGAGAGCTTTTGTCATACCAATTACAATTAAAGGACAACCAGCGCCGCTTCCACCTTCGATTCTGGGGAGTAATTTGGACATATGCGTTGTAGAATTTCCGTATGAACTTCCACGTCCTAATTCGTTGAAAATGTTCTGCAGTTCATCGCATCGCGTAATAATGATTCCAACGCTTATCGCCCGCAAATCAAAAAGGAGTCTGAAATTATTAAGGTCACGATCGTAAAAAGGATCTTTATTGTTCCACTCTAATTCGATAGCTACCCTATTTTTATAACAATCAATTTTATGGGTAGGAGAATCCATGTGATTTTCGTCGACAATTACTGAAGTGTTAAATTGCTTTTCCTGCCAGCCCCGTTTACCCATAAAATCGTCAATCCATTTGGCGAGCATGGATTTGTTGCCCCCTCCGGAAGTTATCCAGGATTTTTTCAACCTAAAGGCACGTAGCATATTCAGCAGATCTTTCCATTCATCGGGAAAGTCGTTTTTGAGAATAGCACAAGCATGTTTCCATTCATGCAGTTCATACTTTTTGATGATATCTTCAGGAAAGTCCTGGATGCTCATTTTACCCTCTTGTAAGAAATGATTATTACCTATTCAATTATCCGATTATTAGTTTTTTCTGATAGACATTATACATGGATTTAAGATCCTGTCCAACATGGTTTCTATTGCGAGTTTAACTATCGTTGTTACAATATATTATAATCATTTTGTCAATCGGAACCGGTCCATAATAAATTTATTATAAATATAAACCTTTATCGAATCAATAGATAAGTGATTTTGTGATGATTTTTCAGTAAATATTGTAATTGTCTGGAAATAGGGTAAAATCACTTGTTTTCAATATTTATATATAGTGGTTAGAGAGTATTAGGAAAATATGGGAACTGGACATATACGGAATTTTTCGATTATCGCACATATCGACCACGGTAAGAGCACGCTGGCGGACCGGGTGATGCAACTGACGGGGGCGGTGACGGAGCGGGAGTTTCACGAGCAGTTGCTGGACGATATGGATTTGGAGCGGGAGCGGGGGATCACGATCAAGGCGTCGGCGGTGACGATGAAGTATAAGGTGGACGGCAGGGAGTACATGCTGAATTTGATTGATACGCCGGGACATGTGGATTTTCATTATGAGGTGTCGCGGGCGCTGTCGGCGTGCGAGGGGGCGCTGCTGGTGGTGGATGC
>JAKQBU010000449.1 GCA_029573975.1 Planctomycetota bacterium | reverse complement strand
CGATGACGGCGGCGGGGGTGTCGGGGGCCATGCCGTTTTGGAGGAGTTGTTCGCAGATGAGGGGCAGGTTTTTGACGCCCATGTAAAAGACCAGGGTGCCCGGCCAGCGGGCCAGGGAGGGCCAGTCGATCCGGCTGGTATCGGTGCGGGCGGCGTCCTCGTGGCCGGTGATGAAGGCCAGTTGGCTGGCGAAGTCACGGTGGGTGACGGGGATGCCGGCACAGGCAGGCACGGCGACACCGGCGGTGACACCGGGGACAACCTCGAAGGGGATGCCCGCCTCGGCCAGGGTCAGGGCCTCTTCGCCGCCGCGACCGAAGACGAAGGGGTCGCCGCCTTTGAGGCGGACGATGATGTTTGCCTGGGCGGCCTTATCGACCAGGATTTGGTTGATCTGCTCCTGGGGGACGGTGTGGCGGCCGGCTTTTTTGCCGGCGTATATCAGCTCCGCCTGGGGGCGGGCGAGTTGGAGCAAATCCTTGTCCAGCAAGTGGTCGTACACGATGACGTCGGCGCGGGTGAGCAGCTCGCGGCCGCGGACGGTAATCAGGCCGGGATCGCCGGGGCCGGCCCCGACCAGATACACGGTACCAGGTTGATTTTGCGAAACGTTTTGTTCCGTTTGATTCATATCAGAAACCTTGTTTGGCAGTATTTACTGGTTTTTTATTTCATCGAGAATTTTTTGGGCGCCCTTCTCGATGAGTTGATCGGCCAGACGTTTGCCTAGGTCTTCCGGCTGATCGATGGCGCCGGTATCCTCGGCGGTAATATAACATACCCCGTGTATATCGGCAATCATGGCTTTGAGGTATAATTTGCCGTTTTCGAGCCGGGCATGGGCGCCGATGGGGATCTGGCAGCCGCCCTGCAGGGCGGCCAGGAGGGACCGTTCGGCGGCGACGGTGGTCCGAACTATGGGATCATCCAGCTTTTGGAGCAGGGCAGCCAGGTTCGTATCATCCTGCCGGATTTGCAGGGCGAGGGCGCCCTGGCCGCAGGCGGGCAGGAATTGCATCGGGTCGAGGCGTTCGGTGATGCGGTTTTGCAGCTGGAGGCGGTTGAGGCCGGCGGCGGCCATGACCAGGGCGTGGGCCGGCCCATCCTGCCATTTGCGGATGCGGGTGGTGACATTGCCGCGGATATCGAGGACCTGTAAGTCCGGCCGGTGGTGGAGAAGCTGGGCGCGGCGGCGGAGGGAACTGGTCAGGACCACGGCGGCGGCGGGGAGCCGGGCCAGGGGCAGGTGGTCTTTGCTGAGGAGGACGTCGGCGGGATCCTGGCGCGGCGGGATGGCGGCAATCCGCAGGCCGGGGGGGGAAACGGTCGGCAGGTCCTTGAGGCTGTGGACGGCCAGATCGATTTGGTGGGTCAGCAGGGCGTTTTCGATTTCGCGGGTGAAGAGTCCCTTGTCGCCGATTTTCGAGAGGGCGGTATCGAGGATAATATCGCCCTGGGTCTGGATGGTGAGCAGCTCGGTGTGCAGATCGGGACAGGCTTGCTGGAGGGTGTCCTGCACCCAGCGGGACTGGACCAGGGCCAACCGGCTGCCGCGGGTACCGATGATGATTTTCTTTTCGATCATGCCAGGCTCGCTATCAAAAACGGTGTTTTTGACCCCCTTCCTCACGGTCGGGGTTAGGATAAGAAATTTTTAAAGTTATCTCTATTTTACTCTGAATGATTATAGCAGATTTGGGGAGAAGGGGAATAAAGTTTTTGTTTGCCTGCCATAACCGGATGATATAATGAGGTTATGTTTAACAAGGTGATGGTTTTAACGGTGTCGGTAGGAGCGGGGCATAACCGGGCGGCGCAGGCGGTGGAGAAGGCGCTGCGGGAAGGCGGCGCGGCGCGGGAGGTGGCGGTGGTTGATACGCTGGACTATATGTCGAAGGCGTTCCGGACGCTGTATCAGAAGACGTATTTTACCGTTATTCAGAAGCTGCCGGATCTGCACCGGTATTTTTTTGACCAGTTGGACAAGCCGTGGCAGAAGGAGCGGCGGCGGCTGCAGTTTGACAAGGTCAATGCCCGGGCCTTCATCAAGCTGCTGGAGAATGAGCCGCCGGATTTGATTATCTGCACGCATTTTCTGCCGGCGGAGATTGTATCCTGGATGAAGGCGAAGGAGCGGCTTCGCTGTCCGCAGGCGATCATCGTGACGGATTTTGATGTCCATGCCATGTGGCTATGCCATCATTATGAGCATTATTTTGTGACGATTGAGGAGGCGAAGGTGCATCTGGAACAGTTGGGGATCCCGGCGGACCAGATTACGGTATCGGGGATTCCGATTGATTCGGTGTTTTCGCAGGAGAAAGACAAGCAGCAGATGCGGCTTGCGCATGGGCTGGACCCGGAGAAGCCGACGATTCTGCTGTCGGCGGGCGGCTGGGGGCACGGGCCGCTGGAGGCGATGCTGGCGAATCTGACGAAATTGCGGCACCCGGCCCAGGTGGTGGCGATTTGCGGGCGGAATGAGGAGTTGAAGCAGCGGCTGGACCAGATCGCGGCGGAGGTTCCGGCCGAGAGTCCGGTGGTTTTGCGGCCGATCGGATTTACCACGGAGATGGATGAGTATATGTCGGCGGCGGATATTCTGCTGGGGGCGACGGGCGGGCTGACGGTGTCGGAGGCGCTGGCAAAGGGACTGGCGTTTGTGGTTATGAATCCGCTGCGGGGGCAGGAGGAGCGGAATTCGGATCATCTGCTGGAGCAGGGGGCGGCAATCCGGTGCAACAATCTGCCGACGCTGGCGTACAAGATCGATACCCTGCTGGATGACCCGGCGCGGCTGGCGGCGATGCAGGCCAACGCCCGGCGGATTTCGCATCCGCAGGCGGCGCGGACGATTGTGGAGACGATCCAGGCATGGCAATAAAAAAAGGGTGTGCCGCTCCGCGGGAGCAGTCACACCCTCAGACTTTTTCAATAAGAATTACTGGTAAATCATGTTGCGGGGGACGGCGGCGGCGGAGATGGTGCGGCTAAGTCCTTCCTGGGTTACCATGAAGCGCATTTCGACCTGGGAGAGTTTCTGGCCGGTGACCGCGCCGGAGAGGATATCCCCCTGCTCACTGGTGGCGGTGAAGATTTGCTCCCCTACGGTAACGGGATAGACATTATCGACGAGTACGAACCAGTCGGCGCTGCCGTCCAGGTTGACCTTTAGCTGCTTATCCGCCTCCACATAGCGGTAGATAACCGCACGGCCGGCGGCATCGACCAGGGAACATTCGGTACCGTCGGAGCTGATGTCGATGGTGTCCACATCGGGGTCGTTCCAGGCGGAGCGAATCGTTGCGCTCATCTGGTAGAGGGCGTTGCGGGCGGAGACACTGACGGTGGCCAGGTCATGATTAACCTTGTAGCTTTTGAAGGCGGCGTCGAAGGCGACGGCGGTGGCCGTGAGCAGGAGAGCCATGATGGTAATCGAGAGCAGCACCTCGATCAGGGACAGGCCGGCTGATCGGCGCTGCCGGGTGCAGGCGAACTTTCTATTATTTATGGTTTTCATAAGGTACTATAGCTCCTCATAACTATTCCCGTCGGGGGTGATAACAATAGGGGTCTGAATCCCGCTGGGCAGCATTTTGTCCGGGTCTGGCGTGATATGAATGATCCCTACATCACCGGCTTCGGTGGTTTCGGAGCCGCCGTCTCCCAGGGTAGCGCCGACATTGGTCACATAGCCGGAGGTGTAGGAGGTGGTGTCACACATGGAAATAATAGTGCCATGGACTTCGGCATTACCGCGGACATCGACGATCCCGCCGACGATGGCGCCGGTAAGCTGGTTGGTATCCCCTTCCACGGGATTGGTATTGCCCAGGTTGACATTAAAGTGGGGCGCCAGGATGGTGGCTTCCGGTACGGAGGAATTATTTTGAAACGTGGCGGAACCGGTAAAATAGAGGCAATTTCGCTTCCACCAATTGTCGTTAAGCGCCTGGGGGACATTGGTTATAATAGTTCCGTTAAAGGTGCAATTATCAAAGCGGATATTATTATAGGTGCTGGTGGTTGAGGTGGGGCCGCTGGTGCTGCAATCAATATAAAGAACTTCCTCAAACGTGCAGTTTTTGAACAGGGCCTGGGTGCCGGCGGCCACCCTGACATTCCGCAGGGTTTTATTTTCATATTTATAGCGGGTCAGGGATTGGCTGCCGCTGACGGACTGGCTGTAATTGCCCGCCGCGTGCGGAAAATATTCCGTGACTGTAGGAACGCCCGTCTTGCCCAGGATGCCGTCGGCAATCAACGATGCCGTGCCGGAACGCGTGGTGGTGGGGATGGCCGCTTTGAATGCCGAAGTATTGTAATCGGCTATATCCATACCGGGCATGTCCATATCCTGCTGGCCATAGTTAATTCCTTCGTGGTAGCCCTGGACCTGGTCTTCGGTGCTATAGACGCGGTCGCCGTTTTCATCGAAGACGGGATTGCCGTCTTCATCGAGGGTTTCCATCTGCCAGGACTGGGCCAGGACCTGGTCGAGGGTCAGGACGGTGTTGATGGTGCCGTTGATGTGGGAATCGGCGGTGACGTTAAAGGGCGAGAGGTCCACGCGGTCCCAGGAACTAAAGATATCGCCATCGACGGTGCAATCACCGGTGATCCACAGGCGGCCCCGGCCGGCGATGGCATATTGGAGAACACTGCTGTTTTTCTGAATGGGGAAGGAGAGGCGGACGGTGCGGCTGAGCTGTTCCTGGAAGCCGGTGCTGGTAACGATCATGCGGTGCGGATTGTCTTCATCCCCGGCTACGAATTCAAAACGCAGGGAAAAGGTTGCCGTACCGTCGCTGACATACCCAATTGCCCCGCTGGCCGGGACCTGAAGCAATCCGGCACTCAAATCCTGATAGATTCCCTGTCCGGCCAGAATCGGGGAGCCGTCCAGGAGCGTCTGGACATGGGTGACGAAATAGCCGAAGGAACTAGCCGCTTCTTCTGCGGTGACGGTATTCCGGGGTGAGTAGGCGGCGGCCGGCGGTTCATAGGAGTTTACCAGATACCGGGCATACTGCAGGCCGGATTCGGCGGCGGCCTGAGCCAGGACCAGATCCCGATGGTTGCGGGACATCTGCACGTTCATATTGCTCATCGCGGTAAAGGAAATCGCCAATACCGAAAAGAGAGTTACAAAAATAATCGCCAGTACGGAACTGCCTCCGCGACATGATCGTTTTATGGTTTTCATGCCAGCAGTCCTTTCTTTCCCCCACGAGAATCAAAAGTTTTTCCTAATTTCATATACCCTTCCCAAACGCCTATGTACACTTTCGCTTAGCCCTTTTTATCTGGAGCGCAGCCAGCTTATCTGGGTCAATGGCTGGCCGTTGCGGGAGACGGCCGCCGTGAGAAGCAGGCCGTCGGGATCCGGTCCGACAAAAGCGGTTAAATCATCGGGATTGACCGGCTGGACAACGAGCTGCTGCTGGAAATTCTGCAGGCCGGCCACCGGCGTGCCGTTGGCATCGACGCCGTTAAAAGGGCCGGTATCCATCAGCAGCAGGTCCTCATAATTGACATAATCGGTCATGGAGCGGATTTCGTTGGCCAGGAAGACGGCTTTGGAAAGGCCGTCGCCGTAGTCATTGACGTTGGTCCCTGCCGTGAACACCTGCATGAGGGCGACGACCCCCAGGCCGATAATCAGGATGGCATACACCGACTCCATTAAGGTAAAACCCGATTGCCGCGAGGTCCGCATGATTTTGAACCGTTTCATTTTTTCACCTTATCTAACCAGACTGGACAGTTTAAAGATCGGCAGAATGATACTCATGGCGATGAAACCGACAATCACACCCATCAAGACGATCATCAGCGGTTCGATCATGGCGGTTACCGCCCGAATGACGTTTTTCAGTTCTTTCTGGTAAAATTCACTGATATCGCAGAGGACATCGGCCAGTTTTCCGCTTTCCTCGCCGCTGCCGATCATCTGCACCACCCCTTTGGGCAGCAGCGGGCATTTCTGCAGAGGTGCGGAGATTTTTTTCCCTTGTTTGACGGAAACAAACACCTGATGCCACATTCGTTTGAACAGGATATTTCCGGAAATATTGGCGGTAATACTAATCGTATCCAGCATGGGAACACCGGCGTTAACCAGTTCGCCCATGGTGTGCATGCTCCTGGAAATATAGAGGCAGCGGCATAATTTTTTAAAAATAGGAACGGTCAATTTGGTGCGATCCCACCAGAGGCGGCCCAGGGTAGTATGGATAAACCAGAAAAAAGACCATACCAAAGCCACGGTGCCGCCCAAAAACAGATACCAATAGGATCGCATGGTGGCGCTGAGGAAGAGAATCACTTTGGTGGGGGCGGGCAGGGCCGCTTCCTTTCCCTGAAAGATCACGACGAATTTCGGCAGAACGAAGGTAAGCAGGAAGACGGTGGTGGAAACGGCCATGACGCCGATGATAATGGGGTAGATCATGGCGCCGCGAACCTGGGCCCGGGTTTCGATCTGCTGGCCCTGGTATTCGGCAATGCGTTCCAGCATGGTTCCGAAGGCACCGGAGAGTTCCGAGGCCCGGACCATGTTGACATACAAGGGGCTGAATATTTTGGGATACTTGACCAGCGATTCCGAGAATGGTTTGCCGGCTTCGACATCCCGCTTGATCTGATTGACGATGGTGCGGAATTTGGGATTGTCGATTTGTTCGGAAATGCCTTCCAGGGCGGCCCGGATACTGATACCGGCTTTGATCATGACGGCGAGCTGGCGGGTGAAATTCAGGACATCCTTGGCGGAGGGTCCGGATTGGATATTCAGCGCCAGCAGGCCCTGGATGCCTTTTCCTTTTTCTTTTACCGCTTCAGACAAGGCGAGAATGTAGGCTCCCTGGCTGCGCAGCGAGAGAATGGCCGCCGCGTTGTTTTCCGCGGCAATGACGCCGGAGGTTACCTGACCATTGGGCTGTCGTATTTCGTAACGATAATTCGGCATAACAAATTCCTGCGCCAGTATCTCTGGCTGTCTCTTTTAGTTAGGAAAAACTCCTGAATCCCTGAACCGTATTTTTCTGTACTAGGCACACAACGCATGGTTGAGCTTGTCGGGGAACGCCGCGTGGGCGAGGGCATCCTCCCGGGAAATCTGCCCGTTGAAATACAACTGCGTGATGCTGGTATCGAGGGTCTGCATCCCCATGCTGCGGGAGGTCTCAATCACGTTGGGGATTTCAAAAATCCGGTTTTCACGGATGCAGTTCCTGACCGCCGGTGTGCAAAGCATCAATTCGACGCCGGGCACCATGCCGGGCATATCCGTGCGTTTAAACAAACTTTGGCTGATCACCGCCTGCAGGGTATTGGCCAGCATGGAGCGAATCTGGTTCTGCTGCTCGCTGGGATAAATATCGATAATACGCTCGATGGTCTGGGAGGCGTTGATGGTATGCAGGGTACTCAAGACCAGGTGGCCGGTTTCCGCGGCGGTGATGGCGGCGGAGGTGGTTTCCAGGTCGCGCATTTCGCCGACGAGGATCACATCGGGGTCCTGCCGCAGGGCATGGCGCAAGCCGGAGGCAAACGACGGGCAGTCATCGCCGATTTCCCGCTGTTCGATGGCGCATTTGTGGCTGGTGAGCACATATTCGACCGGGTCTTCCAGGGTAATGATATGTTTGCGATAGATCTTGTTCATGGCGTCGATCATACTGGCCATGGTGGTACTCTTGCCGGAGCCGGTATCGCCGGTGACCAGAACCAGGCCGCGGGGCAGCCGGATCAAATCCGCCACCGCCTGGGGAAGATTCAATTTGTCGATGGTCAGCACATGATCCGGGATGGCACGGAAGGCAATGGCGATGGCCCCGCGCTGGAAGTGGGAGTTGACACGGAAACGACCCTTGCCGGGCACTTCCGTGGAAAAATCATGATCCCGTTTTTTCAGGAACTCCTGGTAGCGTTGTTCGGAGATCATTTCTTTGAGCATTTCCTCGGCGCCCTCGGGGGTCACGACCGGAAAGTCGGTTTCCTGCAAAACGGTATGGATACGCAGCAGAGGCGGGGAATTCACCATCACGTGAATATCCGAAGCTCCGCAGTTTAAACCGGTTAATAGCAATTCCTGTAAAAATGACACAGTGGTCTCCTTTTCCAGCCCCGTACGGCTGGTCCTGCAATTTTATATGGTACACTCGGTGACCCGCATGACTTCATCGATGGTGGTCATACCTATTCTCACTTTGGTAAAGCCGTCTTCCCGCAAGGTGGTCATGCCGCGTTCCTTGCACATCCGGCGCAGTTCCGTTACGTTGGGATTGCCGGTGATGACATCGCGGTATTTATCATCAATGACCAGTAATTCGTACAATCCGATTCGTCCCTGGTAGCCGGTATGGCGGCAATGTTCACAGCCGGTCCCATGGAAGAGGTTATCCCGGTTGAATCCGAACATTTCCATATAGCCAGCCTCTTCGGGTTTCGGCTCATAGGGTTGTTTGCAATGCGGACAGATTTTCCGGACCAGCCGCTGGGCCAGCACGGCATTGGTGGAAGCGGCGATGAGATACGATTCGATCCCGATATTAATCAATCGGGTAATACTGCTGGGGGCGTCATTGGTATGGAGGGTGGATAGGACCAGATGGCCGGTCAGGGAGGCCTGCACGGCGATCCGGGCGGTTTCCGCATCGCGGATTTCGCCGACCATGATGACATCGGGGTCCTGCCGCAGGAGAGAGCGCAAGGCGGCAGAAAAGGTCATTCCGATGCGTTCATGCACCTGGACCTGGGTAATGCCTTCGAGCTGATATTCGACCGGATCTTCCACGGTCGATACGTTCAAGCTGCGGATATCCATGGTGCGCAGGGCGGAATACAGGGTTGTACTTTTTCCGGAGCCGGTCGGACCGGTCACGAGAATGATGCCGTGGGGCTGGTGAATCTGATGATTCAGGATTTCCAGGGTGTTGGGATCGAAACCCAGATCCGTCATGCTGCGTTTGGTTGTTCCGGTATCCAGGATACGAATAACGACTTTTTCGCCATGCGAGGACGGCAGGGTAGAAACCCGCATATCCACATTCCGGCCGTGAATAGAGACCCGAATGCGGCCGTCCTGCGGCAGGCGGCGTTCGGCGATATCGAGGTTGGACATAATTTTGATACGCGAAACAATGGGGGCATGCATATTATACGGCGGATTGACCGTTTCAAACAGGACCCCGTCGATCCGGTAGCGGAGGCGCAGTTTTTTGTCGCCCGGTTCGATATGGATATCGGATGCCCCTTCTTTTACCGCGTTGAAAATGATATAATTCACGAATTTGATAATGGGCGATTCGCCGGCGATCCGCTCCATATCGGCGATATCTTCATCCTCGGTATCGACCACCTCGACATCATTTTCTTCGATGTTTTTGATGATATCGTCCACCTGGTAATCGGTGCCGCTGTCGGCGGCGTTCAGGTCCTGCAGAATGGTTTTGATGTCTTCCGACGGACAGATCCGGACCGCCAGGGGTTTCTTGGTCTTCCGTTTGACTTCGTCCAGTAGAAAAACGTTGGTCGGATCGGTGGTGGCGACTACCAGTTTATCCCCTTCCAGGCCCAGGGGAATGATTTGATGCTGTTCCATATACAGCTTATCGAGCAGCCCGAAGACCTTCATGTCCATGTGATCGCGCGTCACGCGAACAAACGGAACTCCATACTGCTCGGCCAGGCAGGCCATCAGATTGGCCTCGCTGATGACTCCCATTTCCAGAAGAATCTGTCCCAGCCGTTTGCGCGGCGTTTTCTTATGAATGGAACGGGCCTGCTCCATCTGCTCGCTGCTGATATGGCCCAATTCACACAGGCGATCCTCCAGGGCGGCGGGGCGGGCGGCCTGGGGATTTTCTTCCGGCTGCCAGAGATCGCTGAGAACAGGATTCTGCGAACCGGCCGGGACTTCCGGCAGAAGTTCCGACTCCGGTACCGGGGTTTGCGCCATAAAGTCTTTCAATTCCTTGGTATTAAACATAGTGAGCTTCTTTGTATTCGGCCGTCTTACATTTCCAAAGCAAATTCAGTGTCGGACGCTACCAGAATGACTTTATTGTCTTCAATGGCCTTGATGGTAAAGATCTCTCCTACCGGCTGGCCGGCCTTGTAGATTTCGCCGTTGATCAGGCAGGTGGCGCCCTTGGTGCCTTTCAAAATGGACTGCAGCTTTAACTGCCCCAGTTTGGTCTGGGCTTCCCGCAGGAGCCGTTCTTTTTCCCGCTGGAGGGCCTTTTCATCCACCTTGCCTGTTTCCTCCTTCTTCTCGGCGGCATGGCAAAACGGATTTTTCTGGAGTTCATCCACGGCCACCTGCTGTTTGGCGGGATATTCATAAAAGGCCTGCACCATTTCCGTGGTATCCTTAAACAAATTCTTCGCCTGATCCTGTTCTTCTTTGTTGACCAGTTTTTTCAGCGCCTCATCGACCTGGGCTTCTATGGCCTTTTCCTCGGCCGTCGCTTCTTTGGGTTTTTGCTTGATTCCGAATAGATACATCACGCCCACCCCGACCGCACAGGTGACCAGCAGAAAGATGGTACCCTTATTGAGATTGGTCTTTTTTTTACTGCCGAATTCGGATTCGGTGATATCGCCCATCGACAAATCGCTGGGAAGGGTGTTTCCCCAGGCGGATTCGGGCGTCGTTTCGTTTTTCAGCTCATGATTTAATTTGTCTTTATTCATTTTTGATTCCCTGTACAGAAGTAAACCGGTTCCCTTTAGCTGGCGGTACTTTCCTTATCGAAGTAGATGCTTAACATAAAGCTGGCTTCCGTCATTCCCTCTTTCTCCTTGTCTTTTTCCACTTTCATGCTTTTGACGCGGGTAATCCGGGGCATTTTTTCCAGGTCCAGCAGAAATTGATAATAGGCGTCGAAATCGCCGTACACATCCATCTGGATCGGCTGCTCCGAATAGGCGGCAAAGGGCAGGGCCTTTTTGGTCTGGAACAGTTTGGTTTCCAGGTGGTGGCTTTCGGCAATCTCGGTGACCCGCGCCAATACTTTATGAATTTCATGCCGGGGGGGCAGCTTGCTTTCAAAATAGGTGACCGCCTCCTGGAGTTTTTTGACTTCCTCATTGAGGTCGTCGATGCCGACCATGGCTTTCCGCAGATTGGTCAGTTTCTGGGATTTGGCCAGAATCTCCGCTTTTTGTTTTTCGATATGGGCATTGGCGGGTTTAAAAACCCAGTAATAGGCCCCAATCGGGATGGCCAGCAGCAAAATCACAAACAGCAATTCTCGAATTCCGAATTTCATAATTTTTTACCTCATACCTGACTGCACAGTAGTACCTGCTTTCCTGCGCGCTGCTCACATTCCGCTGATATGATTGTTTCGCGCCATTTCCACATCCGACTCGCTGGCTTTGGCTTTTGGATCAAGCATAATCATCAGCCGGAACTTCCGCAGCACCTCTTCATTGACCGTATTCTCTTCCGAAAACACCAGGTTCACCTGGTTGAAGAGCGAACACTTATTCAGATTGGCGATAAATTGAGCGACCTGCATATCCGAAGGGGCCAGGCCGCTTAATTCGACCTTGGTTTCGTATAGCTGCTGAATCACCTGTTTTTCCTCTTCCGGCTCGTCGGCCTTTTTCTTCGAGGCGGCTCTCCGTTTATCCCGCGTTTTGGCGGCATTTTTATCCTCTGTTCTGCTATTGACGGCGGTGGTTTTGGTATCCAGCGTATAATCCAGCAGCGAAACCCCGGTCGGCAGATTGTTGGTGATGGTAGCCAGAAGCAGGGAGCGCGGGACCGGCTCCATCAGGGAGGCGCTGATGCCGGCCTTTTGCATCATGGTTTGTTTCTTTTTTTCCAGAAGTTCCATTTGCTTGAGAGAATTATTGGCCTGTACCATCTGCTGGTTCATATCGGCGGCACACTTATCGATCTCTTCCTGTTTTTTGTCCGTAATCAGAAAGCCGCCGGCCACTCCCGCCATCACCAGCAGGAATAAAACCAGGCAGATCACATTGGTCCGGTGCTGGGCCTTTTTTTCCACATAATCTTCGGGGAGAAAATTTACTTTATTGCTCATACTTGCTCCTGTTTACGGTTTGCCACACTCAGCCGGCGTCCACTCCGCCCAGGCTTAATCCGAAGGCTACAGCCCAGTCCGAATGGGTTTCGCCCGGCGGGACGTCGCTATGGCTTCCCGTGCGGCTTTGCGGGTCGATACGGCCCAGGGGATCCCCCAATTGGGCGGGCAGCCCCAGATTTCGCGCCAGCTTTTGTGACAACATCCTGTTTTTGGATTGACCGCCCAGAAACACCACGTTCCGGATCGGTTCGCTGTTAAAAAGTAAATCATGATACCGAATGCACCCGCGGATTTCCTCTGACAGGCAATCCAGCGTTTGCGTAATGATTTCATCCACCCTGGATTGCCGGGAGACCGCATCCGGAGACCATTCGGCGGGATCCGCCGCCACCGCGCAGCCGGAGGAGCCGGCTTTGCTGCCGGCGGCCAGCGGCGCCGCCGGTTTCGGCGGAGACATCTGCGGCTGCAGACGGGTATGATATTGAACGGCCTGAAAATAGTCCACCCCCAGTTTTTCACACAGGGAGCGGCGGATATTTTCGGCGGCAATCCGCACATTGCGGCAGAAAACGATTTTCGTGCCGTGTGCGACTACTACTTTCGTGCAAACATGTCCCAGGTCTATAAACATGGCGGCACTGTGTTTATCCTTGTTTTCCTCGATCAGATGGGCAAAACAGCTCACCAGAGCGCAGGGTTCGACATTCACATAGTCGATTTCCACTTTGGTCCGCTCGATCAAATACAGATGCCTCTCCACCGCCTCGCGGGAAGCGGCCATGAGTATGACTTCCTGTTTGCATTCATTGCTTTCGTAAATTTCGCCGGCGATGACATGGCGCAGCAGGGCCTGGCTGACGTCAAACGGAACCTTGTCCCGTGCTTCCCAGGGCAGCGCCTTTTCGGTCTGTGCTTCATCCATTTTGGCCATTCTCATATGCTGCACCAGCATATCACGGGCCGGCAGGCAGGTTACTACCCGTTTGCCTTTAAACGGTTTTTCTGCCAGCAATTCCTTGATATTACGGATATACCACTCTTGCAGTTGAGCCGGTTCCTCCTGGATATCATGCGGAACATCCCTTTTTCCGGCGGCAACCAGGCCCAAACCGCTCTCAGTCGTCCGCAGTTGAACCATCTTGAGACTCGAGCTGCCCAGGTCGATGCCTATGGGATATACTTTGTTACGTAAAAATCTCAGCATCCTAAAATGCCTCCTGTATGTTTTTATACAGTTTGCTGAACCATCATCTGATGGGTATAGCGATTCTCCATGGTCCGCATCCTTGCCGGTAATCATGCTGAAAACCCTGTTTTTTCGTGCATAAATCCATTTTTTGTGCCAATTTTGTCTTATCCAGTTTGTCTGCTTTTTCTGTAATCACAAAAAACTATAAATTACAACAGGGAGAGGGTCAAATGACTTGGGCGATTTAACAGGGATTAAATACCATCGGGAAAAGTAAAAAGATTGCCTGATTTGAGCAAACGGGACAAACCGTATAATCGGAAAAACCAACCAGACAAGAAACGATTTCCCAGCCGTTACCATCCCTGCCCACCGCAGAATTGGAAATTATTCCCTGCTGCGCTGTTCGTAGAGCTGGTGGCAGAAACGGTCGGTCATTCCGGCCAGATAGTCGCAGATGACGCGGTGGCGGCCCTGCTGTTCCAGCCGCTGCTGATAGCGGGGGGGCAATAAGGCCGGCTGATCGAGATACCGGGTAAAGAGATAGTTCAATTCGGCCTGGGCAATCTCCCGTGCCCGGCTGACCTGGGGATGGTAATAGACTTTTTCGTAGAGGAACTGCTGCAACTGATTCAGTTGCTGCTGGCGGAGCGGACTAAGGCCGATCATTTTTTCGGGTGCGTTTCGAATCTCGTTGGCGGATTTGGGATTCCCTTGTTGTAACCGCAGGGCGGCTTCCTCGATCGCATCCAGGCTCAGCAGATCGATCAGGCCCTTGGCACAACGCAGACGCTGGGCGAAGGGATGGGCCTGCGGGTATTGATCCTCTACCTGTTCTTTGATTTCCTGATACAGAGCAATCGTCTGCAAATCCCCTTCCTGAATCAAACCGGCCGCCAAAGCGTCGTCCAGATCATGGGAGTTATAGGCAATGGCATCGGCCAGGTCGGCGATCTGTCCTTCCAGCGGGGCCTGGCCCGGTTCGAATTCCCGGTCGGTTTCCGGTTTGTCATATCGGGTTTCATGTTTGGCCAGACACAGCCGGGTTTCCCAGGTTAGATTCAGGCCGCGAAAGGACGGGTAGGGATGTTCCAGATAATCGACGATACGCAGCGACTGCCGGTTATGCTCGAAGCCGCCGTGGCCTGCCATCAACTCATCGAGCACCGCCTCGCCGCAGTGGCCGTAGGGCGGGTGGCCCAGATCGTGGGCCAGGGCCACCGCTTCCGCCAGGTCCTCATTTAAGCCGAGAATCCGTGCCAGAGTCCGGGAAATCTGGGCGACCTCCATCGTATGGGTCAGGCGGGTCCGATAATAATCGTTGCCAGCAGCGAAGAACACTTGCGTTTTGGCCTCCAGCCGGCGGAAGGCCGCACTATGGATAATGCGGTCCCGGTCCCGCTGATAACAAGTCCGCCAGGGATGTTCCGGTTCGGGATACTGCCGGCCCCGGCTGGCCCGGCTAGTCTGGGCATAGACAGCCAGTCGGGCCGATTCCATCTCTTCCTGCTGCTGGCGGCTGCGTAGATAGTTCTGCATCGAATTCTCCCCTCACCAGTTTTTCCCAATTTGTTTTTTCAGTTGCTGGTCCTGCAAGCGGGCCAGTGCCAATTGGGCGGCAATCGCTCCGCACAGACACAGGAACATATCCTTCTGTGCGTCCCAGACATCTCCCTGGGAACCGACAAAGGACTCCGCCCCCTCCTGTAACGCCACCGAAGCGCCCCATTCCACCAGTTCATACCCGGCACTGATGGCCAGACAGATGCAGCATACGATAAAGAAAAGCCACTTGCCCTTCTTCATCGGCGAGGTTCGCAGCAGCAGTTCGCGGGCCAGGAGGGCCGGCGTGACACCCTGGAAAAAATGGCCGAACCGGTCGTAATGATTGCGGCTGAGATGATAGGTATCGCGCAGCCAGTTGAACAGCGGCATCTCGGCATAGGTA
>JAKQBU010000443.1 GCA_029573975.1 Planctomycetota bacterium | reverse complement strand
TGCGGAAAATGTATGATCTGGCCGGGTTGCGGGTGGGCATCGGGGCCTTTGGCCCGGAGTTCGGGCGGTTCGTGGTAAGTGAATGGAAAATAATATGATAAAAACGAGATGAAACGAGAAGATCTGATAGGAATAGAAGTGATACGAATTGAAATGAAAACTTTTTTTTAAGGAGAAATGTGATGCAGTTAGATATGAATCCGAAAACTGAAAAAGCAATGGTGGCCCTGGAAGAGAAGTCGATTGAGGCGTTGTCCGAGGCGCTGGGCCGGGGCGGCGAGATGGATGACACGGAAAAGGCGGCCGTCAAGCTGCTAGGGGTGGTGGCGAAAAACCGCCAGACTCTGACCGCCCGCAGCGCCCTGAATTTTCAGATGGCCCGCGAAATCACCAGCGATCCCGCGGCGATGCGAAAATATGTGGCGGCGACCAACCCGCAACTGACCGCCCAGTTAAACGAATAATTTGAATCGAGTTGCCCCGATTTGAGTGGATGAGATTTGAAATGAAATATTTTATGGAAAAGCAGGGAGCAGTTTGATGACAGAGGTAAACATAAAAACAGACCGGCCGCATAAAATGCAGTGCATACCGGCCGAGACCATACCGGATGCCGGCATGATACCCACCGAAGAGGATTACCACCGTGTGCAGCAGGCCCTGGCCATCGAGGCGGGCTTCGCGTCCCTGACGAAGCTGGACCACGATATGCTGAAAAGCCTGGTGCGGATGATCCGCTGGCAGCGGCGGCGGATCCGGATCCTCAATCACCTGCTGGCCCATCAGCGGCAGCGGCTGGAACGGCTGGGCTTCCAGCCTGAAATCAAGATAAGCACCAGCCCGGAACAGAAGGCAGTTATGAAAGATCCCTGGGAACCGTATTTGTAAAACAACTCCTTTCGCGGGGTGCTCGGAGCCAGGGCGAAAGCCAGCGGCGGCCACCGACGGGACGGATCCCGGTAATGTGAACGGGCACCCCACTTTTTGAAAAATCAAAAGGCAACCACAGAGGCCACAGAGAACACAGAGAAATAGAGAGAAAAATAAGGAGATATTTAGCATGGCAGAATCCAATCAAAACCCGACCCAACCCGAACCCGACCAGATGAAGAAACAGCCGTCTGGCTGCCAACCCAAGATTTGCCGTCCGCAGGACCGGCCGAAGGTCAAGAAACCGCGGCCGGTTCGGCCGGTGCACCCCTGGCGGGCCGCGGCGGCGGAGCTGCTGCAAAACCTCGCCGACGCCTGGCCCTGGATGAGCAAGGCCAACCACCTGGCCCGGCGGCAGGAACTGCGGGACGAATATGAAAAGCGGCTGGCCGCCCGCAACGAGGCGATCGAAAAACAGGCCCTCGAGCTGGTGCGGCTGCAACAGGTGATCGACCACCACCTGCACCCGCTGATCGAGCTGGAGCGGCTGCACCAGGACCGGACCCAACTGATTATCCGCTGCCAGTTCGCCGCGAGCTGGTTTGCGCGGCTGGGACAGGTCAGCCAGGAGCGGCTGGGCACGCTCAGCCCGGCCCGGCAGGTGGAATTTACGCAAATCGACGTGGAGATGAGTTTCATCGACATGTACGATATTATGGACCTGACGGAGAAATGTTTTGCGCTGGTTTTCAAGGAGATCC
>JAKQBU010000441.1 GCA_029573975.1 Planctomycetota bacterium | reverse complement strand
ATTTGCCTGCCGATTTACTGGTATTTTCAGTTTTTTTCGCCATATCGTGTCCGCGCTGCAATCATTAAAAATAAAGTATAGCATATTTTTTTGAAAAAGAAACGGTTTGTTTTGTCGACAATTGCCCGCAAAGGTCAGATAACTGTGGCAAGCTGGTTAAGATACAAATGATAGGGATGGTATGAAAAAAAAACTTTAAAAAAAATCATAAGTTGATTTGGCACAGGCCCGTTTTAGAGTTTATAATAGAAGGAAGGGAAGAACGACTGGACAGCAACCAGGAGGTTAGAGTTTGTTACCGAAAAAAGTGATTCATGTGATACCGGAAAACGCACCGGTGCAGGGGGAAATCGGAGAATTTATTACGGGGCTGCTGGGCAGTACCGTGTATCATCAGGCGGTGAAACGCTCGATTCTTATCGGTCCTATGGCCGGCGGGAATGACACCATGCTGGAGTGGATCCATCGAAACGGGGAAATCCTGTATTCCGCACACACGGACGAGGTCCGGCATCCCTATGGCAAAGCGCTGCGGGAAGTCGAACGGAAGTTCGGCGTTGCGATCCTCTATGCCCATCGTTCGCTGCCCGGGACGCCGGGGGAAAAGAAATCCCTTTCCGAAATTCTTTTGATCGACGCCAGCCATGCGGATTTGCTTGCGGTCAATGCCCTGAAGGCTTGGCTCTATGAGGAATTCGGTATTGAAAGCCTTCGGTATGAAAAAAACCGGGACTATGAAGCGTATGTGAAATTTGCGCCGGCGGCGCTGGCGGCTCTGCGAGCGGTGGGTGCGGCGGATCCTTCGGATCCCGGCGTTTTGATTGCCCATGATTATATGGGATTGCCCACAATTCTGGCGGCCGTCATGGATCCGCTGGGCTCGTACAAGACGGTTTTTTATGCCCATCAGGTGGCTACGGCCCGCCGCATTGTCGAAAATTATCCCGGCCATGACACGATGTTTTACCAGGCGCTGAACTGTTCCCGCCAGCGGGATTATTATCTCAGCGATGTGTTTGGCCCGCAGGATTTCTTTTTTCAGAATACCCTGATCCATGCCGCCCGGTACTGCGATAATATCCTGGCAGCCAGTGAACAGGTGGCCGGTGAGCTGCGGTTTTTAAGCCCCTTTTTTCAGAATGCGGCTATTGATATCAGTTATTATGGAGTATCCGCCCCGTCCTGCACCCTGGAGGAAAAAAAAGCCAGCCGGCAGAGATTGCAGGAATATGCCCGCAACCGGCTGGGGTTTACCCCGGATACCATTTTTACGCATGTAGCGCAAATGGGGCTGAAGAAGGGCCTCTGGCGGGATCTTCGGGTTCTGGAGCATCTGGACCGGGCGTATCAGAAAGAGGGCAAGCGCGGCCTGCTCTTCTTGCTCCACACCAATCCCTGCAGCAAAGATTGGGAACATTCGGATTCGCTGGAAGATCCCTGGAAATGGCCGGTGGATTTTCTGGAACAAGGCCGCCGTCTGCCGGATAGTGAAGCCGCCTTTTACGCCGGGTTGCAGGCTTTCAATACGCAGGCCAAAAATATCCAGGTTATTCTGGTTGATTCGCGCGGTTTGCATACTACGGCCGAGGGGAAATCGCTCAGTCTGGAGATGAATACCCGGGATATTCGCCGGGGCAGCGATGTGGAATTCGGGCAGAGCATATATGAGCCGTTCGGCTGCTCTAGCCTGGAAGCCCTGGCCGGCGGGGGTTTGGTGGTATTCAATCGCACCTGCGGTTGTCTGGGGTTGCTGGAAAAAATCGAAGAAAACCATCTTCCCCCATCGATTTTGATTGCGGATTACCCGCAGGCAGACCATCCGGAAAATCGCCTGCAAAGCCTGGAAAGCATTTTGGCGATCGGCCAGAAGGAACGGGATATTACCGAACATGCCGTTAGCGGGGAGGTGGCACGGATGATTCTGGAGCGGTTGCCCCATTCCGAGGAAGAACTGCAATCCCGGCTGGACTGGG
>JAKQBU010000424.1 GCA_029573975.1 Planctomycetota bacterium | reverse complement strand
GGCACCAGCGTCCGCGAATCCATGGAAATCCTCAACGCCAACCATAGCCCGAAAGTTACCGCCGTCATTGTCTCCGTGGACCGCATGGAACGCGGCCAGGGCCAGCTTACCGCCACCCAGGAAATCAAGGACCAGTTCGGCATGCCGGTCTTCGCCATCACCACCGTCCGCGAAATCATCACTTATCTGCACAACCGGCCTGTTGCCGGCCGGATACTCCTGGACGATGCCCGCAAAGCCCAGATAGAATCTTACCTTGCCGCCTACGGCACTTGAAGGGGGATCCTGTACCTGAAACTTCTCGGGTGGAGGCAGTTCCACGGCATATCGAAATATGAGGGTTACTTGATTGCCGGGAATTGAAGATTTTGCCGGTTTCGATGGGTTTTTCGCAGGATGCCAAGCTGGATGGCGGCAATGGTTACGGCCATGACAGCGGAGGAGAGTAAGCCGGCCCAGGCAGCGCCGGGCAGGCCAAGCCGGCCTACTAGAAACCAGCAGGCGGCGATATTGGCCAGGACAGCCAGGGTGACGGCCAGCAGGACGCTTTTGAAATGCCGGCAGGCGATGACAGAGACGTTGAGGATCATGGCGGTCAGCAGGAAAAAACCGCCGATCATGACAAGCAGAAAAATCGAGGGTCCGGCAAAGAGGGGGGAGTAAAGGTAGTCGGCGTATTCCGGCTGGTACATCAACCGGATGAGGAAAGGACCATGCCGCCAGACTATGAGAATGACGACGGCCATGCCCAGCCAGGAAAGGGCAATCAGTTTCATCAGCAGGCGGCAAAAGCCGGGCAGGTCCCCGGCAAAATAGCGGGACAAGCGGGGCAGGACAGCCTGATTGATGCCATTCTGGACAATGGCCAGTCCGCCGACGAGTAAAGCCATGGCGGAGAAATATGCCACCTCCGAATCACCCAGATAATAGGCGATGAAGTAGCGGCCCACCCCTTCATTGAGGCTGCAGAGAGTGATGAAAATCCCCAGGGGGAAGGCCCAGGCCACCAGGCTGCGGATTTGGGAAAAATCCCAGATGAGCCGGACGTTTTCGCGTTTTTGGGCTTGGGGCCGGTCGTAGAAGAACTGGACAATCAGAATCCAGCCGGCCCAACCGGCCAAAACCCAGAAGATGCTGCCGCAGAGGTGCAGGACCAGGATGGTCCAGGCCGTGATAAGGATGATTTTAACCATCTGGGAGATGGCGACATATTTCATCTGTTCGTATTTCTGGAGGATGGCCAGATAGATTTCAGACCAGCTTTCCACGATTCGTACAACTCCGACGAGCAGAAGGACGGCATTTTTTTCCCAGCCCCAGCGGGTGGACTGTACCAGCGATAAGCCCAACAGAACGATAAGCAGCAGGATGTTGCTGAGATACCGGACCGTCAGGCAGAAGCCGGGCTTGATGATATTCCGGGTATCCGTAACCTGGACCAGGCGCAGCTCCATATGCAGCAGAAAGGCCAGCGGCCCGACAATCGCCCAGGCCAGGGAGAACTGGCCGACGATATCTTCGGTGAGGTATTTGGCCAGCACTACAAACATGAAAAAACGGGCGACGCCATACGAGAAAGTTCCGATGACCGAATAGACGGTATTGGCAGAGAGCAACCCTGCCCCCAGGCCGGCTGCTTGTTGGTTATCGGGTCTCAACGATCAGGCTTTCACAATTTTGTTTCTGCCGGTTTTCACCTTTGCCGTTGCATTGCGGGTATCCACCACCAGTTTTGCGTTTTTGACGATCCATTTATAATCGTAATTGCTGTGATCGGTGGAAATCAACACCACATCATACCCTTTCAGCATCTGGGCCGACAGGGGTTTGCTTTTCATCTTCAGGTCATGTTCCCGCTGCTTGTGGGTACTCGGAATATACGGATCGTTATAATCCACCTTGGCGCCGTTTTCCTTGAGCAGTTCGATAATCTCAATGGAAGGGGATTCCCGGATATCGTCGATATCCTTCTTGTATGCCAATCCCAGTACCAGTACTTTCGCGCCGTGCAGCGATTTCTTCCGGTCGGAAAGGGCTTTCAGGGTGCTCTGTACGACCACCCGCGGCATCTGGATATTGATCTCACCGGCCAGTTCGATAAACCGGGTGGGCATGTGATACTGGCGGGCTTTCCAGGTCAGATAAAACGGGTCGATCGGAATACAGTGCCCGCCCAGGCCGGGACCGGGATAAAACGCCTGAAAACCGAACGGTTTGGTGCTGGCGGCCTGGATGACTTCCCAGACGTCGATCCCCATGCGTTCAAACAGCATTTTTAGTTCGTTCATCATAGCGATATTGACGCAGCGGTACATATTTTCGAGGATTTTGGCGGATTCAGCAACTTCGCAGGAGCTGACGGGTATCAGTTGTTTGATCGCGATTCCATAAATCTCCAAAGCCTTATCCAGACTGGCCTTGGTGTATCCCCCGACCACCTTTGGAATGGTGCAGGTCTGGAAGTGCTTGTTTCCCGGGTCTTCCCGTTCCGGTGAAAACGCCAGATAAAAATCCCGCCCCACTTTTAAACCGGAAGTCTCCAGAATCGGCAGCATCAAATCCCGCGTCGTGCCCGGATAGGTGGTACTTTCCAGCACCACCAGTTGCCCCTTCCGTAAATAACGGGCAATCGTCCAGCAGGTCTGTTCCACGTACTGCATATCCGGTTCGCGGTTGGGCGTCAGGGGAGTTGGTACACAGATTATAATGGCGTCCACTTTCGACAGTTCCGCCATGTGGTCCGTGGCACGAAAACGCCCTGTTTTTACCATATCCTTCAACTGTTTGTGCGGCACATGGTTGATGGGACTGATCCCCTGATTGAGTTTTTTTACCCGGTCCGAAAGAACATCGAAACCCAGGACTTTTGCCCCCCCTGCACAAAACTCCCGCGCCAGCGGCAAACCTACATACCCCATCCCCACAATACCAACCCATGCCTTTTTCGCGACGCTTTTTTTCGCCATATTACCTGTTTCCCTTATAAAATTCGTTAATCGATTCGGCTACAAAACCAATCTGCTCCTGACTGAGTTCGGGGTAAATCGGCAGGGCCAGAACTTCCCGGCAGGCCTGTTCCGCCACAGGGAACCGGCCCGGCTGGCCGCCCAGATATTCGAAACACTCCTGCAAATGCAGAGGGACGGGGTAATAAATGGCGGAGCCGATACCTTTTTCCGTCAGAAATTTCTGTACATCATCCCGTCGGGGACAGCGGATGACATACTGGTTGTACACACTGGTATTACCGGTATCTATTGTCGGCTTTTGCACCGCCGGGCTTAACCATTCATTGTATAAAGCCGCATTTTTACGGCGTTTAGCGACCCAGCCGTCCAGATATTTCAGCTTGATATCCAATACCACGGCCTGGAGAGCGTCCAACCGGAAATTCCCCCCGATTTTGTTGTGATAATACCGCTTGCTCTCGCCGTGCATCCGTAAATAACGGCAGGTTTGATCGAAGGTGTCGTCCTGGCATAAAATCAGGCCCCCGTCTCCGAAAGCAGCCAGGTTTTTGCTGGGATAGAAGCTCAGGCAGGAACAGGTGCTCCGTTCACCGGTCATTTGGCTGTTTTGCGAACTGCCGATCGCCTGACAGGCGTCCTCAATCACTGCCAGACCGTGCCGGCCGGCAATTTCCAAAATTGCATCCATTCGGGCCATCTGGCCGAATAAATGCACCGGCATAATGGCCCGGGTTTGGGAGGTAACGGCGTTTTCGATCTGATGGACGTCGATATTGAAGGTATCGGGGTCGATGTCCACGAAGACCGGTTTGGCGCCGGTCCGGGCAATCGCGCCGGCAGAACCGAAAAAGGTAAAGACGGGGACGATCACTTCGTCGCCAGGTCCGATATCCAGGGCCATCAGAGAGCAGAGGAGGGCATCCGTGCCGCTGCTGACGCCCACGGCATGGCGGCAGCGGGAGTATTTGGCGATATGTTCTTCAAAGGCAGCCACGGCCGGTCCCAGAATAAAAGTTTGATGGTCCATGACTTTGTGGACGGCGGCCTCGATTTCCGCTTTAAGCGGTTGGTATTGAACGGTCAAGTCCAGTAAAGGTACTTTCATAGATGGCTTTCTGTTATTTTGCGGTGATTCTTTTTCAACTAAATCCCAAAATAGTTTGCCTATCGTACCAAAATATAAAGCGGCGTCAATCCATTCTCCGGGATTTGTTATCGGCCCCGGCTGCTCCGGGTGGACCGTATCTGCCTAATACATGATGATTTCTTGTTCTGCTTATTTGTTTGATAAAAAAGGATTTACAGAATATTTTAGGTATTTTTCCCCCAGCTATGCTGGCGGTTTCATTTTTTATTTTTATCCGGCTGGTCCGCAAGACGATAGAAAAGATGCAGATACATTAAATTTATAGAATATGGAGATAGTATTATGGCTGATACAGCAACAATCCAGAAAAATCGTTCCTCATTGAGAGCCCAGGAAGGCAAATATCTGACATTCGCTCTGGGGCAGGAAGAATATGGACTGGAAATCCTGAAGGTCCGGGAAATCATTGGTTATATCGATGTCACCGCCGTTCCGCAAACTCCCGACTATGTCAAGGGAGTGATTAATTTGCGGCCAGGTAATCCCCGTGGTAGATCTGCGGTCTAAATTTGGTATGCAGGCTGCCGAAGCCACCGAGCAGACGTGTATTATCGTAGTCGAGATACCAAAAAACGATCGAAACATCAGTACAGGAATCGTGGTGGACAAGGTGCAGGAAGTGCTGGACATTTCTTCCGAAAGCATTGAGGATGCCCCGGAATTTGGCGCTGATGTCAATACCGATTTTATCCTGGGAATAGGCAAGATTGGCAAATCCGTCAAAATTCTGCTGGACATCGACAAGGTGCTGAGTTCCGTCGATGTGGTTAGTCTTTCCCAGATTACAGAAGAAATAGCACAATAAACCGTTACGACCAAAGGCAGTTCGGACGATATTCCAGAAAAAATTCTGAAAAGTAAATATAGATTCGTCAAATACATAAAAACCTGAAGATGCAAAACATTCTTCAGGTTTTTTTATTGGAAGAGCCGCCAAAAGTTAATATTGACGTCCGAAAATTGTTCTGGCGTCCCAATAACAAGGGGACGACGGGCTTTTAACGCGGGCGTCGTTATAGGCTGCGTTTTAAAATTGCGGCAGAATATATTGTAAATCATATAATTATTGTAATCCTTCGGTCAGGATTCATTTCTTGAGTTATGGGATGCTTCATGTTGAGAATAAGGAATTTTACTGGATGAATCCTTTGTTTTTAGCCAATAAAGCGTATTGTAGTCTGGGAATTATCTATTTTTGTTAATTGCACAAATAAAATGTTCCGAAAACTACGGTTGAATAGATACGATATTCTACGAAGGCAATATTTTGAGAGACATATAATTTTGGGTGAGAAAAAGACTGCCAATGTTTTAATTAAGGAGAAATTGAATGAGATCGCTTTGGACAATCGGTAAAAAATTAATTGTATCCTTTCTTAGTGTGGCTGTTCTGACGGCGTTATTAGGTATTGTCGGTTACTACGGAGTGAACCAGGGGGGGATTGCCATCCGGGAGATCGGCGATGTGAGGCTGCCGTCGGTGGAGTCGATGCTGATCGTCAGCCAGGGACAAACCGACTTGAACAGTACCGAAAATGCCCTCTTGTGCCCAACCATTGATGCGACGGAACGGAAAACCAAATATGAGGATTTAACGGCCATTTGGCAACGGATCGAAAAAGCATGGAAAATTTATGAACCTCTGCCGCAGACGGTGGAAGAGGCCGCTGTTTGGAAGGATTTTGTGCCGGCCTGGAACGCCTGGAAAGGGGACCATGAACAGTATCTTCAGCTTTGCAAAGAATACGATGCGGCAAAAATCATCAACCCGGTGGCCTTTGAAGCAAAGATCCGCAAATTCGACACGGATCATTACAAATTTGTGGAAAATCTGGCTACCTCCATTATCAGCAAGAGCGATTTTGAAGGACAGTGCGATCCTACCCAGTGTGCCTTCGGCAAGTGGCTGGCCGGCGAGGAAGCCAGACAGGTGGAGAATCCTGTGGTAGCGGCGGCTTTGCGTGATATTGTGGAAACCCACAAGCACCTGCATGAAAGTGCCGGGGAAATCCGTGAGATCCTAAAAGCTGGCAAAGAAGCGGATGCTGTCGCCAAGGCTGGAGAAATCTATACAGCCAAAACGGTACCGGCGGTTACGGAAAACCAGAAATACCTGAATACCATGATCGGTGAAACAACACGGATTGTGGATATTTATAATAAGATGGTGGATCAGGCTCTATCCGTCAATAGTGCCAGTTTCGACAAGGCGGAGACCTTGCTGAACAAGATTGTGGATATCAATGCCGATGTGAGTGCGGACGTAACGTCGCAATCGAACCGGCAGGCGGCATTTTTGAAACTGCTGGCCCTGGTCTCCCTGATTACGGGCGTTCTACTGGCTCTGGGATTGGGGATCGTAATCAGCCGTTCCATCAATAAAGTATTGAAGCATATTGTTGGGACGCTCAAGGAAGGGGCAGACCAGGTGGCCTCGGCGTCGGCGCAGGTCTCGTCGGCTTCCCAATCCCTGGCCGAAGGTTCCACGGAACAGGCGGCCGGCCTGGAAGAGACCAGCTCGAGTCTGGAAGAGATGTCGAGTATGACCAGGCAGAATGCGGACAACGCAGCCCAGGCGAACCATCTGGCCAGTGAAGCGAATACGATCGCTAACACAGGCAGTGAGGCGATGAACCGAATGAGCCAGGCCATACACGAAATCCAGACTTCTTCCGAACAGACGGCCAAGATTATCAAAGTCATTGATGAAATTGCATTCCAGACGAATCTGCTGGCGCTGAATGCGGCGGTGGAAGCAGCCCGGGCCGGAGAAGCAGGCAAGGGCTTTGCCGTGGTAGCCGAAGAGGTTCGGAACCTGGCGATGCGAAGTGCGGAAGCTGCCAAGAATACTTCCGCCATGATCGAGGCCTCGGTAAAAAATGCCCAGAACGGGGTTAGCATCAGTAACGAGGTCGGCAAAGCACTCGAGGAGATTGTCAGCAGCATCAATAAGACGACCAGCCTGGTGGCGGAGATTGCCTCCGCCAGCCAGGAACAGGCACAGGGGATTGCACAGGTCAATACGGCTATGAGCCAGATGGATAAGGTGACCCAGCAGAATGCGGCTAACGCCGAAGAATCTGCCTCGGCCGCCGAAGAGATGAATGCCCAGGCGGAACAGATGAACGTCGTGGTGAATCAACTGGCCGCTCTGGTCGGCAAGGTACAGAATACCAGAACCACAGAGAAAAAACACCTGTCCCATTCCGGCCATAGTTTCCATCCGATTGCTGCCGGTCAAGGCTCAAAACCGAAGCACACGGCAAGTGGAAAAAACACCTCTCATTCGGAAGCAGAGGCTGTTATACCCTTCCATGCCGATTCTGCGAACTCTTTTGACGATTTCAAAAGTTAATACGTTGTATTAGTTTATCATTGATGCCCGGATGGCCGCTGGTGGTCCGGGCTTTTTATTGGGCCAGGCACGGTGTAAGGCCGGAAGGAGTTGAACACCCCGGGGTCAGGTTATTCGCCTGATTCATCCGCCAGGGCCTTGATGAAGGTATCCGCCTCGGAGATGGAAGCTTCCATATCCCTGACCAGGGCGGAGACGTCCGCTTCCACCGATACCAGTTCATTCTGCAGGGAGCCGATAGCCTGGGCATTGAGGTTATGCTTGAGGTACAGTACCTGGTCGCTGAAAACGGTCAGGACGGGATCGAGTCGGGACTCCGCCCGTTTCATAGCGGTTATATACTGGTCATAACGCCGGCGGGTCAGGTCCAGTTTCTGCTGGCTGGAGGCCCGCAGCCGGGCATCGGAATACTGGCTCAATTCCTTATTCCACTCGTCGAAGAGGGCCTCGGAAACCTCCTCCACTTTGGCAATGCGATCTTTGACGGTGCCGGCCCGGTCCTGACTGCGCTCCAGCTCGGTTTTCAAGGTGCGGTACTTGGCTTCGAGATTGCCTTCTGGTACGCCCAGAACGGTCTGGAACTGCTCCAGGGCCGACTGGAATTGCTCTTTTGCGTCTTTTTGGGCCTCCTGGGCGTCGCGGACACGGTCCACCAGGATGTCACGCTTGT
>JAKQBU010000414.1 GCA_029573975.1 Planctomycetota bacterium | reverse complement strand
TATATGTTTAATATCACAAATAACATATTGTCGTCCGCTGGTCATTCCTGTGAAAGCAGGAATCCAGGATTTTTTCTGTCATTCCCGCGCAGGCGGGAATCCATCTTATCTTCCTTTCATATCTCCAATCTCAAATTCTTCTATCCTTTCTTATTCGCGGAACCTGTCCCGATCAATCGGGATTCGTGGTTTCTAGTCTTTATAATTTCTGTCACCTTTAAAATATTCTCTTTTCTCTGTGCCTCTTTTGGCAAAATATCTTCTCTTCTCTTCGCGCCTTGGCGCCTTGGCGGGATATATTCTCTTTAATCCGTGTCATCTGTGAAATCCGTGGTTCCATCCATCTTTTTTTCCCTTCGCGTCCTTCGTGCCCTTCTATGAAGCCAGAACAATCAAGGATAAATTTATACTAATTTCACATTTTTTCTTTTTTTTCTTCTCACTCGCCCAAAGCGAGGCGGGAAAATGCGGGGTTTGGGGCAGCGCCCCAAGATCCTTCACCCGCGGTCATCCCGAACGATCCATTTCCGGCCTGGGGTACCGGGGTCTCACCTGATGGTTTCACACTTCTATCCGAGTTTCTTCGGCTCCTCGTTTTCTGCCGAAGGCCCATTCAATCGTTGCGATACGGCTCAATCTTCGTGTCAAGTTTTTCGCCCATTTCACGAAACGAGGTTCCATATCGATTTCCATCAAGCAAACTTCAGGTCCTTATTTCGGTACCATCTTTTCTCCGGATTACTCCGCTTTTCTATTCACCGCCGGCAACGCCGGCATCTGCCAGGCCGTCCCATCCCGCAGCATCGCCCACATCCGCACCAGCAGCCGACGGGCCACCCCCACAATCGCAATCTTCTTCCGCGTCTTACTGCCCCGCCAAAGTTGTTCATACATCCGTTCCACCCACGGATTCCACAGCTTCGCCAGCCACGATACCTCCACCAGCAGGCTACGCACCAGATTATTCCCATCCTTACTAATCCGGCCCTGCCGGTCCATCGTCCCCGACTGATACTGCCGCGGCGTCAAACCAAAATAACACCCCACCTGCTTGCCGTTGGCAAACCGGTGCGGATCGTCAATATACGCCCCCACCGCCTCCGCCAGCCGCGGACCCACCCCCGGAATCGTTTGTAGCAACTGCACTTGTTTATCCTTCGCGTTCAACGCGTCTAACTTCTCCTCCACCTCCTCCAATGCCTCCGTCACCGTCTCCAGCAGCGACAGTTCCATCGCCAACTCACCCCGCCAAAGCTCCTTCACCCTCGCCTGCCCCAGCGGCCGCGACCAGGAATGCAACGGAACCAGAGCCGCCTTCGACCAGCCGTTCTTACCGGCCGGCAGGGATAAGGCCTGTCGCTCCAGCAGCGAGCGGATCCGGTTCTTGATCTGGGTCACCCGCTCCGAGAGACTCTGGCGGTAATTGATCAGGGCCCGCTTCTCCCGCACCTCCGGCTCCGGAATATAGACCGTCGGCAACTCACTCATCGCCTCCAGCCGGGCCAATTTTAACGCATCCTTCCGATCCGTCTTCCGCTTGATCGTTCGTTTCCGCCACCGCTCGTCGTTGGTATTGGCCACTTTGATACGGATCCCCAACCCCCGCACCAGGTCATACACCCAGCCGATCAGCCCACACACCTCGACCACCACCACGTCCGGCTGGTGTTCCGCCAGCAGATCATGTAGAGCCTGCGGTTGGGTCTCGATTGTCACAAATTCATGTTGGCCCGATGGGGCCTGATACAGACAAACTACACTCTTGTATTTTCCCAGATCAATCGCCATAATACGTTTCATAGCCAGAATCTCCTTGTATAAAGGTAAATTTTGAGCGATCCCACTGATCAGCTCGTAGTAAATTATGTGTACCATAACACATAACCATCCTCCAGGGAGTTCTGGCTTTCATAATTATCTTCGTGGTAAAATTCCTTCCTCCGGCAGCCCGCAACCGGCTTCGCCTGCCTCTGCGATCTCGTTAATCTCTGTGTTTCCATATGCATTTTCTTTCTTTTAAAAATATTTTTTATTCTTGCCTTTTTAAATATATGTATTTATTATATGTCACCAATATATCCTCTCTCTTTCTCCGTGTCCTCTGTGCCCTCTGTGGTAATATATCTTTTCTTCTCTTCGTGTCCTTCGTGCCCTTCGTGGTAAAATTCCTTCCTCCGGCAGCCCGCTCTAGTCTTCCTTATCTTCT
>JAKQBU010000281.1 GCA_029573975.1 Planctomycetota bacterium | reverse complement strand
TCGCTGGGGGAAAAAGAAAAAAACCCGGCGGGCAGCGGCTGTTTTCTGTGCGATTACTGGGCCCATCCCCGGCAGGATGAGGAGAATCTGGTATTATGGCGGACCAGCCGCTGTATGGTACTTTTCAACCGGTTTCCTTATACCGGCGGGCATCTGCTGATTGCCCCGGCGGAGCATATTCGTTCGATGGAGGAGATGGGCGAGCAAACGATGCTGGAGATGATGCAGTTAGCACGGGATGCGCAGACGGTGCTTACGGAGGCGATTCATCCGCAGGGGTTCAATATCGGGATTAATATCCAGCGGTGTGCCGGGGCGGGCCTGCCGGACCATATCCATATGCATCTGGTGCCGCGCTGGGAAGGGGATACGAATTTCATGGCCGTAACCGGCCAGGTACGGGTCATCAGCCAGGCCCTGGAGGAGCTGTACGGCCAGTTGCGGGAGATTTCGCAAAAACTGAATTTGCCGAACGTTGCCGCGGCGAAGGGATGAATCCGGTTTGCGGTCCGGCTTTTTCCAGCTCCGTAATGGTCAGGAGAGGAAATAGGAAAACTGATGCCGGCGGTAGCGGCCGGGACTCATCTGGGTATATTTTTTAAACTGGCGGCAGAAATAGGACAGATCAGAAAAACCGACGTCCCAGGCGATTTTTTCCTGGGAATCCTAGGTGGTAAGCAAAAGCAGTTGGGCTTTTTCGATCCGTTTGCGATTGATGTATTCCACCGGGCGCACGCCGATGATTTTGGTAAACAGGCGGGAAAAGTAATCGGGATTGAGGAAAATCATATGGGCTAACTGTTCCAGTGGGATTTTTTCCCGGAGATGGTCATTGATATAACGAAGGATATTTCGCAGCCGCCGCAACTGCCGGGTCTTTTCATCATCGGGCGGCTGGCCGGGACCGCGGAGGAAACGGGATAATAACTGCTGGAGGATGCCGTTGCTTTCCAGGAAATCGGCGGCGTTCTGGTTCTGGACCGGCTGGAGATACTGCACCAGATGCCGGTGTTTTTCGTATTTTCTGGGGTCGTAGTCCGGCAGGGCCTTGTTGGGATTCAGTTCCATCAGCCGCTGAAAGAGAACATAATCCTGGGGGCCGGCGTCGATTTGATATTCACATTCCTGATCCACGAAGATTTCCATCCAGCCGTCCATTTCGTTGAAAAAATGGACATAGTACTGCTCCAGAAAGTTATCGCAATGGTAGCTGCTGAGGGTAAAGGCGGGGACCAGGTGCATCTTGCCGGCGGATAAAATATATTTCTGGTTGTGATGATAAACATAACCCTCCCCAGCGGTAATGAGATACAGCCGGGAGGTAGGCCCCATGACATTGTGATAGTGCCAGGAGTGGTCCAGCCGGCAAAATTCCATATTGAGTAAAGATAACCGCAGGGTTTGCAGCAGCTTAATATCTAACATAACATACTCTTATATAAATATTTATACTACTTCTGCCTGTCCTGATTTCTATTTGCCATTTTACCAAAAAAGTCGGAATTGTCCAAATTTTTCTCTGTTTTGTTCATTGTGAGATTATCTGCCTTTATTTACGATACCAGTGGCAAAACAACTGGAGGATTTGAGGAAAGGATCATGGATCATATCGAACGATTTTATGCGACGATCGAACGGCGAAAGGTGGACCGGCCCTGCAGTTGGCTGGGGATACCCGACACCCGGGCGTATCCGAATCTCTTTTCTTATTTCCAGGTCAACAGCATCCACGAGCTCATCGTTAAACTTGATGATGATATGGTGCCCGTAGAGATGCCCTATCATTCGCCCACCTCCAACGCGATTTATATGGCTTTCGCCTTCGCCAAAAAAGGGATCATCGATGAAGCGCACCGGACTTTGACCGCCCCCGGCTTTTTTGAGGATATGACCGATCCGGCCCGGGTGGATGATCTTGACTGGCCCGATCCGGCCAGGTATATCGATCCGGCGGAATGCCGCCAAGTGGTGGAACAGGTCCCGCCGGGCCGGGCCGTTTTAGGTGTGATCTGGTCAGCGCATTTTCAAGATGCCTGCGCGGCGTTCGGGATGGAGAACGCCCTCCTCCAGATGTACACCGCACCGGAGATGTTCCGGGCGGTGATTGGCCGCATCGAACAGTTTTATCTCCGGGCCAACGAAATCTTCTTCGAAGCCACCCGGGGAAAACTCCATGCCATATTGATCGGCAATGATTTCGGCGGCCAGAGAGGGCTGATGCTCGCGCCGGAAAAGATTCGGGAATTCGCCTTTCCCGGTACCCGCCATTTTATCCAACAGGCGAAAAGTTACGGCGTCAAGGTGATTCATCATTCCTGCGGGGGAATCCGGGATATCATACCGGACCTCATTGAAATGGG